>JAKMCZ010000224.1 GCA_022428185.1 Alphaproteobacteria bacterium
ATAGCGGATTGACCAGCACATTGGCCTGCCCCGCCTCACCCGAAACACGGTAGCCAATACCGAGAATACCCTCGCCCTGACGGCCCGACAGCAGTCGCCCGACAATTGGAATTTTGCCGAAGAATGAGTTGAGCGTGTAGGCCGGAACAACCGTGCCACCAAAATCAACATCGCCCGAGCCAATATCATAATCACCCTGCAAGGTTATGCCGACGGCTGCCCCATGCATGCGCCCTTTGGCTATTGTCAAACGGCCTTCACCAAATGAAAAGTTGCCTTGAGCTTTATCGAATTTTATGCCGTCCCCCGACAGCGTGTCGGAGATACCGCGCAATGAGGCCAGCGACACAATCGAGGCCAAAACAGGCACATTGCGGGCGCGGAAACTGGTCATAATCACACGCCCGTTCATCGAGCGGGTTTTGCCATTATAGTTTTGTCCGACATCATAAAGATTGCCCTGCACCGCCAATGAGCCGCCATAAAGTTCGTCAACCCAGTTAAACATGCGGAATAAATTTCCGGCTCGGTCAGTCTGGATAAAGAATTTGCGTCGAAAAACCGTGTCGCGTTCAATATCAGCCAACAAATCCGAGCCATCGCTGAAGACACCCTGCAGCGACATTTTTTCGTGTAGGCCTTTTTCCCTCAGCAAGCGCAAGCGCACTTGGTTCATGCTTACATTATTTGCCCCGACAAGCTGCTCAGCCTGCACTTCAACAACAGCTTCATCGCCCAAAAACGGCAAAAAGGCGAAAGGCGAAGGCTTTAACTTTACCTCACGATTGCCGCCATAAAAAAGCCGACTGACATCAAGACGGTCAGCGGTCAGCGCGACCATTCTTTTGTCTTCGACAGTTTCAATCTTGACCTCAACATTGCTGTCACGCCCCAGCGAAGCTGGCGACATTTTGAAGTCTGTCATTATCGGGCCATCAAGCTGCATAGCAACGCGCAGCGGTTCTTGACCGGGCAGATCGAGCCGCGCGCGAATTTCATCAATTTTCCCGTCATCACCATTTTCAACCACCGCGCCGATGCTGGCGGGACTGTCCTTCGGCTTTTCAAACGCCAGCGGGTGCAGGGCAAATTTAGCCGGTTTCAAATCGGCAAACAGGCGATAATTATCCGGCTTAACAATCGGGCCATTTATCAAAAGGTTGATATGCGGGTCGCCGGTCAACCGCGTTGCCGCCCAGCCAAAATCCAAATCAGCAATATCTTGCGGTGTGAAAAAGCCATGCACCGCCATTTGCGCGTCTTTGGCGCGTTCAGCCCCAAATGGCTGCTTCCAGGCAAATCCACCTTCTACGCCATTGGCCTCAATCCGACCGAAAGCGTCGAGACCGTCATTATTAACCGAGACATAGCCACGAGCATTGCCAAGTGCGAAATTACCGAGCTTGCCCGACACATCAAGATTGCGGGTTTGTGC
Organism: Alphaproteobacteria bacterium; assembly: GCA_022428185.1. GTDB lineage: Bacteria > Pseudomonadota > Alphaproteobacteria > RS24 > RS24 > UBA8337. Next base: position 1,436 of record JAKMCZ010000224.1, read on the forward strand.
ATCAACCTGAAAGCGCAAGGGGCGTTCTTTCGGCGGCGCAAATATGGGAATATTCAACGCCACCTCAGCGCGAACGTCACCCTGCAGCCGCTCAAAATCAAAATCAATTCGGCGCAAAGCCTGCAATGGCGGTCGGTTAATGGCGCGCAAAATATCGCGCGTCACGCCGCTTCCGGAAAAATCAATATCAACCGGTTGCAGACGGTCGCGATAATTAGGTGTGAAGAAGCGAACTTTCTCGACCTCTAAGACTGACTTGTCACCGCTGCTTGCCGGAAGCTGAATAAAGCCGCCAGTGCCGCGCACCTCCATTGACGAGCCGCGAAAGAAAAGCCGCGCGTCGGTTTTCTGCAATTTCGGCATGCCGGCGAGATAACGCACACCCAAATCCACAAAATCCAAATCCAGCAGCATGGCATCTTCGCGCATCGGCTCGCCTTTCTTGCGCGCCACCAAATCTTTCAGACTGGCATTGATAGACAGCGATCCGCCGCGCAAAGCGCCGCCGCGCAAATTACGTTCCACCCATTTACGCCCATTTGGCGAAATCGTCAGAGGCCATAGCGTCTCCGTCCCTGCGCGTGTCATCGCGCCGAAATCGGCAGTGATGTCGAAATACGGATTGCGCTCATTCAGCGTAATTACGCCGGCGGCAGTCGCACCGCCGAAATCATGCTTTAGTTTCAGCGCGTCAATTTCAATCGCATCAGCGACCAAATCATAAACGCCGTTTAATTTAGCTTGCGAAATATTCAGCGTTTGCTTGAACAAACCCGGCAAATCAATGCGCGCGCCATTGCCTTCAAAAGCAAAGCGCACCGCCGAAAGTCGATTGGCGCGATTTTGCTCATAACTGGCTTGGCCGCTTACCTGCCCTGCCACACCGGATATATTGAAGCGCGCATCGCGCATGGAAATTTGCCGAGCGTTAAAATCTATCTCGGCCCCGACAACAAATTCGCGTATCTCGGCGCGTGCTGCCGTGAACTGCACCATTCCCGGCTCAACAAATAAATCAATCGTCCCCTGTTTGGGCAAACCGCCAACAGCGAAATTGATATTCATCATTGCCGTGACCGGAAGCTGGATGCTCCTCAAAGGGGCTAAGAGATTGCTGAAGCGACCAATATCGCGCGGGTCCAATCGGCTCAGCGCAATCTCAGCCTGCCCGCTGCCATCAGTGCCGATTTCTGCCGTGCCGACAATCGAACTGATTTTATCCTGCAAGCCATATTCAATATCGACCGAGGCAGTTAGCCGATTGCCCTTGCGCAACATCAAAAGATGCGAGCCGTTTGACACGGCTTCATCGTTTAATTTGACGCGAATGTCACGCACCGCAATTTCAGAAACATATTGCAGCGCGCTAACTTGCGCGCCGCCCGACGGCACAAACAAACCGGCAGCCGCAGGCAAGTCATTAATGCGCGATGGCATCAGCGTCAGGCGTTCGGCAATCGCTTTTGATAGCGCGATGCGACCATCATTCCAAAAAGCCGGGCCACTTAATTCGATATAAATATCTTCAGCCAAAAGACCCGCATTGGCGGCTTCACGAATACGCAAGGTGCCGATCGACAAGGCAAAGAAATTATTTTCAGAAGACCAGCCGAGACGAGGTTTTTTTATGTCGACCGAACCTTCGGGTACCAAGGTCGTGAACACGGCACTGAGCGGTTGCGCCAATAGGCCTAAAGGCAAGCCAACGGCGCGAACCATGCCGACCAAAAGCACGGCTATTAATGCCAGCAGGATTATGCTTCCTGAAATAATCCGCAGCAAACGCTTCATTAAAAGACCCTGTATTTCCCCTGCTTATTGTGTGGCCGGCGAACTTGACAAAATCAAGGCGATGACCAAATTTACCCGTGATTGTTTATGCCAGAGTCTCAACTCCGGCGCATCTCTATTATCGGAGCTACTATGCCCAAAGACCTTAAAATCGGCGATGCCGCACCTTCATTCTCGCTTCCCGCCAATGGCGGGCGCACCGTCAATTTGACAGATTTTGCCAAACGCAAACTGGTGATTTACTTTTATCCGAAAGACAATACACCGGGCTGCACAACTGAAGCGATTGACTTTACCGCTGCCATTAAAGATTTCGACAAAGCCAATACCGATATTGTCGGCGTATCGGCGGACAGCGTGAAGAAACACGAAAACTTTATCGACAAGCATGGCCTCGCCATCACTTTACTATCCGATGAAGACCAAAAAATGCTTAATGCCTATGGCGTATGGGTTGAAAAAAACATGTATGGGCGCAAATTTATGGGCATTGAACGCGCCACCTATCTGATTGGCACGGACGGCAAAATCGAGCAGATTTGGCGCAAAGTGAAAGTAAAAGACCATGTTGAGGCCGTTTTGGAGGCCGCGCGTGGCAGCTAAGCCCACCCTGACCGCCGCGTGCCGCAGCGTCTTAATGACACCGGACTCACGCGCCAAAGCCAGCGTGGCGCGACAAGTGGCGGAGGATTGGCGTCTGGGCAAATTGCAACGCGATATAAGCGCTCCGACCGACTGGCCGGAGCGTCCGGCGCGTCCGCCGAAACCCGAATTGCTGCCACCGCGCAAGATGCCAAAACGCAAAATCAGCGGGCCGACCGGACGCAAAGCGCAATTACATGCGCTGGCGCATATTGAGCTTAACGCGATAGATTTGGCTTTTGACCTTGTCGGTCGTTTTGTTGATGCGCCACTGGAAGATGATTTCATCAATGATTGGATACAAGTCGGCGCTGATGAAGCGCGCCACTTTCTGATGTTGGCCGACCGATTGAACGAATTTGACATGCATTACGGCGATTTACCGGCGCATGACGGGCTTTGGCAGGCCGCTTTTGATACTCGCAACGACTTAATGGCGCGCCTATCGGTCGTGCCTCTGGTGTTGGAAGCGCGCGGTCTTGATGTTACGCCGACCATGATGGAAAAATTCAGCCGCGCCGGTGACGAAAAAAGCGCAAAAATGCTGGCGATTATCTTTGAAGACGAAAAAACCCATGTTTTTGCAGGCAGCAAATGGTTTATGCGCCTATGCAAAGACCAAAACCTTGACCCGGCGCGCTGTTTTCGTGACCAATTAGAGCAGCATTTTGGCGGTGCCCTGAAACCGCCATTCAACGTCGCAGCCCGCGATGAAGCAGGGTTACCGCGCCATTTTTACGCCGAAACAGGTTAAAGCGCCAAAAACCAAAATTGGTTTAACCGCAAGTAAACATTGCAAATATCTTTCATTTTTGACATATAACAGTTTGGAATCTGGGAAAAGGTTCATGAACAATTTGAAAGAAAAGCTCCGCGAGATTTTCGCTGAACGCCAAATCTATGTTCGCAAGAACGGAAGCGTCACTTTTGTGCCGCTTTCGACGCGCTCATTTATTGTTCTCGCCATGCTTTTTGTCATGGTCGCCGGTTGGGTCGGCTATGCGTCCGTGCATGTGATTTTCAACAATGGCCTCGGCGCAAAACGCGAACAAGAAGTGCGCGAAATGCAGTTGGCTTATGAAAACGAACTGAACAAATTGCGTCTATCCTATGATGATTTGAACGCGCAGCTTGTCTTGACCCGCGACTGGTTTGCCGAAACCACTGATAATCTGGAAAAACGCCATAATGACCTGACGCTGGTATTTGATCAGCATGCAGCCGTCTCGGACGAATTGCGCAAAATGCAGGTTTCATTCTCGTCGATTGCCAAATCCAATCAACGCAATTTGAACAAAACCGAATTGGTAGCGCGCTCGCGCACTGGCGACGTTGTTTTGCTGGAAAGCCGCGCCGTCGCGTCGGTAAAATCGGTTAAAGAAATCGTTTTGACCCGCAACCAGCCTTTGGTGAAGCCTGACGAAGATATGAATATGCCGCTTTTGACTGACGGCGTGTTTGGTCGCGTCGCATCGCTCGAATTACGCCAGAAAGACTTACTTGATGCCCTGGAAGAAAAAATTGACTTACGTATTTCTGAGTTTGAGGCAGTAATATCGGGCACAGGCACGCTGGAGCCGGAAACTTTTATGGCACAAGTGCTGCCCGAAGATGAACGCGCCATTGGCGGCCCTTATATCCCTCTGGAAGCTGACAAGCCGGGCATTAATTCCGAACTGCATCGTCAGCTTTATCGCATTTCTTCTAATTTGGAGCGGTTGGAAAACCTCAGTACGGCGGTCACTAAAATTCCTTTATCGCTGCCGATACATGACTATCGCGTCACCAGCGGCTTTGGCCCGCGCCTCGACCCGTTCAAAAAACGTGCAGCTTTTCACGCCGGTGTTGATTTCGGCACGGCAACCGGCACGCCTGTTTATGCCACGCTGTCAGGCACTGTAACGCGCTCGGGTTATAAAGGCCCTTATGGTCTGGTGGTCGAGATTGACCACGGCAACGGCTTCCGCTCGCGCTACGGCCATTTGGCGCGCAGCCGCGTGCGTCGCGGTCAATCGGTCGAATTTCAGCAACATATTGCCGACGCCGGTAATAGCGGCCGCAGCACCGGCCCGCATCTTCATTATGAAGTCTGGTATGAAGGCAAAGTGCGCGACCCGATTGCTTTTCTTGATGCGGGCAAGCAGATTTTCAACATCGCTGAGACCATTTCTCAAGAGGAAAAATAATGGCACAGACCCCTCCAGAAAAATCACGCAGCAAGTCAGCGCCATCAATTTTGAGCCATGACATGCATGTTGTCGGGAAGATTTTCTCAACCGGCGATATTCAAATCGAAGGCCGCCTTGATGGTGATTTACGTTCGCATGCCGTCACAATCGGTGAAAAAGCAATCGTATCAGGCGAAGTTGCCGGCGAAACCGTCACTGTTTTTGGTCAGGTTAAAGGCACTATTCGCGCCAATCAGGTCTATCTTTGCGCCACCAGCAAGGTTAGTGGCGATGTATTCAACGAAAGACTGGCGATTGAAACCGGTGCGCAATTGAACGGCGCTGTTAAACGAGAAAAAGACCCGCTCAAAAATGCTGCAATCAAATTAGTTGATGAAGGCGATGAA
>JAKMCZ010000231.1 GCA_022428185.1 Alphaproteobacteria bacterium
ATGGTGGTCATTCAGCGCGCCGGCGATGTGATACCGCAAGTCGTTCGGGTGTTGGAAGACAAACGCCCAAGCGATAGCAAGGTTTTTCCATTCCCGACAATCTGTCCGGCTTGCGGCGCGGTTGCCGAGCGCGAAGTTCGCGATGATGGTGAAGCTGATGTTGTAACACGCTGCTCTGGCGGTTTTACCTGTCCGGCGCAAGCGCGTGAGCGGTTAAAGCATTTTGTCTCCCGCGCGGCACTGGATATTGAAAGCCTCGGCCAAAAGCAAATCGATGATTATTGGCAGCTTGGTCTTATTCGCGCTCCGCAAGATATCTTTACGCTGCAGGCGCGGCATGAAAATGACCCGCCGGAAATTTGGCAATATACCTCCGGTAGCAAAGACAAAATCGGCACATTGAAAGACAGCGCGCGCAAATTATTCGTCGCTATTGAGGCGCGTAAAACCGCTGACCTGGACCGCTTTATTTTTGCTCTGGGTATTCGCCATATCGGTGAGACCTCAGCGCGCCTGTTGGCGCGGCATTATTTATCACTGCCCGCCATGATGCAGGCGGCACAAAAAATGGCGGCGGGCGACGAAGCGGCGCGCAGCGAAATTGAGGCGCTTGATGGGGTCGGCAAGGCACTGGTTGACGCGCTTATCGGCTTTTTCGGGTCGGCAGAAAATTGCGCTGCGATTGACGCGCTGCTGGCAGCGGGCATTAACCCGACACCACCTGAGGAAATCGCCACCGACACGCCGGTAGCCGGAAAAACCATTGTCTTTACCGGCACGTTGGAAAAAATGACGCGCGCCGAAGCCAAAGCGCGTGCCGAAGCGATGGGGGCGAAAGTGGTCGGGTCGGTTTCAGCCAAGACCGATATTTTGGTCGCCGGGCCGGGTGCCGGGTCGAAACTCACCAAAGCGGGCGAGCTTGGGGTTGAGGTAATGACCGAAGATCAGTGGATTGAATTGGCTGACGCCGAGACGGCCTAGAGCGGCTTGCAATTGGCCTTGAGCCAGCTTTGCGTCGATTTATCAACCATTGGCAGCAGCGTTTTTTGCACCCGCGAATGATAGCCATTGAGCCAATCAATTTCGATGGCTGTCATTTGGTTTTTGTCGATGAGCCGACGGTCAATCGGAGCCAGCGTTAGCGGTTCAAAGCCCAACATGTCACGTGTGCCTTTGGCTTTTTTCAGCGCGGTCACATATTGCAAATTCTCAATACGGATACCGAAAGCATTGGCTTTGTAATAGCCGGGCTCATTGGAAACAATCATGCCCTCTTGCAGAGCGACTGTCCCGCCTTTGGAAATGCGCTGAGGGCCCTCATGCACGGAGAGATAGCTGCCGACCCCGTGTCCCGTGCCGTGGTCGAAATCCAGTCCGACTTCCCATAGCGGCGCGCGCGCTAGCGTATCAAGCTGCATGCCATTTGTGCCGTGTGGAAAATGCGCCATAGCCAATGCAATATGGCCGCGTAAGACGCGCGTAAATGCGTCTTTTGCACCGCTTGGTGCTGTGCCGCCTTCAACCAATATGGTGCGTGTCACATCGGTCGTGCCTTGCTGGTATTGTCCGCCACTGTCGATGAGATAAAGGTCGCCCGGCTTGATGCGCCGATTGGTTTTTTCTGTCACGCGATAATGCACAATCGCGCCATTGGGGCCGGAACCGGAAATCGTGTCAAAGCTCAAATCGAGCAGTTTGCCAGATGCTGCCCGACAGGCCTCGGCTTGTTTGGCGGCGCATATCTCGGTCATCTCGCCTTTGCCAGCTCGCTTATCGAACCAAGCAAGGAAGTTACACAAAGCGGCACCATCCATTTCATGGGCTGCGATGCTGGCCTTAATCTCTGCCTTGTGTTTGGCCGCTTTCGGCAAAGCGCACGGGTCGGTGACGCGCACCAAATTGGCATTGATCATTTGTTCGCCAAACCAAGCCGGCGTGTTGGTCGGGTCAAAGGCAACTGTCTTACCTTTAAGCGCTTTCAGCTTGTCCAACATATCGCCTTGTCGTTGCAGTCTGACGCCGCTGCCAATATGCGCGCGCACCGCCGTGCCGACGCGGCTTTTGCGGATAAACCAATCAAAGCTGCCGTTTTTGTGTAAAAGGCCAAACGATAGGGCAAACGGTGTGTGGGGCACATCGGCGGCGCGGATATTCAAC
>JAKMCZ010000233.1 GCA_022428185.1 Alphaproteobacteria bacterium
CCCCAATACCATTCACCCTCAAAGAAAAACATCGCGCCGAGATAATGCCCCAATTGGCTGCGTAATTTCGTTCCTTCGGTAAACACGCGCTCGGTCTGGTCATCTGAAACCATCGCTGTGCGGTCGAGCTTGTCCGTGTCATCGCTCCAATAGGCCGCGCCAATCTCGCACGCCGCTTTGACCAGATTGCTGGACGCCGCCAGCGACCGGCGCGACAATCTCAGACTCGCATCGGAGGGTTGCTGACCGGAATCGGTAAAAGCCAAATCATGAAACGGCGCAATCGCCGCCGAGTCGCGACGACCATAGCGTTGCAAAGCCAGCCGCTCGGGAGCCATTTCATCGCTCGGCTCATTGACCAGCATGACTTTCAGATTGATGTCGTAGCGCGCTTGCAGTTCGGGCAAAACTTGCGCTGCCAACTGGCTATAAGGGTCATCGGGTTGATGGAAATACAATACCTCAGGGCGCCGACCTGATATTTTACGGCGCATAGCCTGAATGCTCAGCCGCATCTGCCGCAGGCGTTTGGACAGCACTAAAGATAAAATCAAACGGCGTAACCTATTTAACATGGAATTTTCCCTCTCGCGCTAAAATTTGGCGACACAAGTCCGATTTGTCAATCACCAGAATTGGCTTGACCTTGTGGGTAAACAAGCCATTTCCCGTGCATGGGTATGCGTAAAAAATCAGACTTACCGCACAAAGACTGCCAAACGTGCGGTCGCCCTTTTGCGTGGCGAAAAAAATGGGCACGCGATTGGGAACATGTCCGCTATTGCTCCGAGCGGTGCCGCCTTCAAAAGCAACCGCAAAAGGAATCGCGCCATGTCTGATCAGCCGCTTATTCTTGTTTTGGGCGACCAGCTATCGCCCAATCTGTCGAGCCTTGTCGCTGCGCCCGATGCGCCGGTTCTCATGGCTGAATTGGCTGACGAAGCATCTTATGTGCGCCATCATCAGCAAAAGATTGCGCTGATTTTTTCGGCCATGCGCCATTTTTCTGAATCCCTGCGTGCCAAAGGCCGCGCTGTCACCTATCTCGAATATGGTGTGGAAAAATCAATTTCGGCTTTTACCGATGCGCTTTCGCTGATGGTGTCGCGCCACAATATCACCCGCCTAATTGTCACCGAGCCCGGCGAATGGCGGCTGAAGAATGAGATGCAAAGCTGGTCGGCCAAGCTCGGCATTGATGTCGAGATTTTGCCCGATACCCGCTTCCTCGCCAGCCATGATGAATTTGCCCAATGGGCGGACGGCAAGAAGCAATTGCGTATGGAGTTTTTCTATCGTGAGATGCGCCGCAAGACCGGCCTGTTAATGGAAGGCGACCAACCGCTTGGCGGGCAGTGGAATTATGATGCCGATAATCGCAAGAAATTGCCCAAAGGCCATACGCCACCGGCGCGTCTGGCCTGTCCGCCCGACGCCATAACCAAAGATGTTCTCAAACTGGTCGGCCAACATTTTGGCAACCATATCGGCACATTGGATAAATTCAACTGGCCGGTCACGCCGGCACAAGCAGAAGCGCAGTTTGCCCATTGGCTCGATTTCTGTCTGCCGCATTTCGGCGATTATCAAGACGCGATGAAAACCGGCGAGGCGTTTCTCTATCACGGGCTTGTCGGCGCAGCCATTAATCTTGGCCTATTGGACCCGCTTGCCGTGTGCCGCGCGGCCGAAGCGCGCTATCATTCAGGTAAAGCCCCGCTCAATGCGGTTGAGGGTTTTGTTCGACAGATTTTGGGTTGGCGCGAGTTTATTCGCGGCCTTTATTGGCTCAAAATGCCTGACTATGCCGACAGCAATTTTTTCGACCACAATCGCAAGCTGCCCGATTTCTATTATAGCGGCGAAACCGACATGGCCTGTATGCGCGAGGCGATTGGCGCAACGCGCGAGCATGCCTATGCGCATCACATTCAACGCCTCATGGTGACCGGCAATTTTGCGCTGCTGGCAGGTCTTGCGCCCGACGCCGTCAATCGTTGGTATTTGGAAGTTTACGCCGATGCGTTTGAATGGGTGCAATTGCCCAACACGCACGGCATGGCCTTGTTCGCCGATGGTGGCGTGGTCGGCTCTAAACCCTATTCAGCGTCCGGTGCTTATATCAACCGAATGTCTAACCACTGCAGCTCTTGCGCCTATAAGGTGAAGGAATCCTATGGCGAGACCGCCTGCCCGTTCAATTATCTCTATTGGGATTTCATGATCCGCCACCGCGACAAGCTTGGCAATAATCCACGCATGGGCATGGTCTATCGCAATCTCGATAAAATGGATGCCGATAAAAGACGCGGCGTAGAAGCCAGTGCCAAAACCTTTTTGGAGCAATTGTCATGAGCGATACACCGACCCTACCGAAAGACGCGTTGGCCTTATCGATTACGCAATATGTGGTTTGCTCGAAATGCGCCGATGAGTTGGCCGCGCTCGACCCGCCGCAAAGCCTGCAAGACTATGCCGCAATGGATATCGGCTTTACCGATTTCGGTGTGCAGGTTTGGTGTCGCCGCCATAAAGCGAATATCGTGCATATTGATTTTCAAGGTCACAAGCTGCCCGCCGATTTTCGCCGCTTGGAAGTCAGCTAGCTTAGGCCGGAACTTGGCTGCCATCCCACGCGAACACTTTGCCGCTATCGGTTGCGCTCAGCCCGTCAATCACGCGCAATAAATGCGCTGCCGATTGCGTTGCTGTAAATAACTGCCCCTCGGCGAGATTGCTCTGAAACGGTGCCGATAAGGGGCTGTCCACCGTGCCCGGGTGCAAACCGATAATAATTTTTTGTTTGTCGCGCCGCGCGGTTTCAATGGCCGCGTTTTTAACAATCATATTTTGCGCCGCTTTAGCCGCCCGATAGCTGGTCCAGCCGCCCAAGCGATTATCGGAAATCGAGCCGACCCGCGCCGATAAATGCGCCATGACCGATTTGGTGTCGCGCGCCATGAGCGGCAAAAAATATTTGGCAATCAGCGCCGGCGCAATCGCATTGACCGCAAACACCCGCGCCATCGCATCGGCGGAGATTTGTCGAAAAGCTTTTTCAGGCTGCACATCGGTTTGTGCCTCGTGCAGCAAGCCGGTGGCGTTAATGACCAAATGCAGCGCTCCTTCGCTTTTTTGCGCTTCGGCCAATTTTGCCAACGCCGCTTCATCAGTGACATCAATATCGGCCCGCGTCAGCGCGGTCACTTGCCCGCGTCCATCTGAATTGTCGTTCAGAGCCGCAACAAACGCTGCGCCAATGCCGCCGCGCGCACCAAAAACCAGAGCGCGGAAATTTTTCGGAAAACTGTCTAGGGAAACACTCATAACAAACCAAATAGAGCGCGGCGCACTGGCGTCTAGCTCAGAAACATGAAGGACGTCACAAAATCGCCCGTAGCGCAATCAGGCGGTCTTTTAATCCGCCTTCGTCAAAATCAACCGCATCGCCGACCCCCCAAACCGGACCCGGCCAAGCCACATCATCGATATGGCGCGCAATCACATGCACATGCAACTGCTTCACCATATTGCCGAGCGCGGCAATGTTCATTTTATCGGCGCGGGTCAGTGCTTTCAGGCGTTGCGCACTTTCTTGCGCCGTGGTGAATAGCGCCCGCGCGGCGACATCGGGTAAGTCAAACCATTCTTCCGCCGCCTCGATTTCAGGCACCAGAACCAGCCAATGATAGCGCGCATCGCGCATCATACGAATGTCAATTGAGCCACGCTTGGTCAGCGAAACCGTGTCAGCTTCGAGCCGCGCATCAAGTTTGAACGCCATCGGGCTTAGCCGAGAGCCGCATCAGAAACGAACGGATTGGTCTTTTTTTCAGCGTCAAAAGTCGAGGTCGGCCCGTGGCCCGGAATAAACGTAATATCCAAACCCAGAGGCCAGAGGCGTTGCGTGATGCTGTCAATCAATTGTTGGTAATCGCCTTTAGGAAAATCGGTGCGCCCAATCGAGCCTTGAAACAACACATCGCCGACCATCGCAATCTTGTCGTCGCTCTGCACGAACACCACATGACCGGGCGTGTGGCCCGGGCAATGCACCACGTCGAAATCAACGCCTGCCACAGTGACGCTGTCGCCATGCTCCAACCATTGGTCAGGCTCAAAGGCCAGGGCTTCAGGAAAACCATATTGAGCCGCCGCTTCGGGCATGCCATCAATCCAAAACTTATCGTCCTTATGCGGCCCAATAATCGGAATGTCGCGCTCATCTGCCATCGCCTTGACCGAACCGGCATGGTCAAGGTGACCATGAGTGACGAGGATTTTCTCAATCTCGATACCCTGTTCATCAATGAATTTATTAAGCAGCGCCAAATCACCGCCCGGGTCAACAATGCCGCCCTTTTTAGTGTGCTCATCCCAGAAAACCGTGCAGTTTTGCTGAAACGGCGTCACCGGTATGATTTGATAGCGCAACATGAGCGTCTCCCTTTTTTCTTCCTGCAAGGTAAAAGTTTTTTGCAGCTTAATCAAATCACCGTAGAGTTTTAAGCGTATCTTTAACAAGCGAAAGGAGGTGATCCATTGTCTAGTGAACGGAAGTATTTGAGGTTACAAACCCGGTGTATGAGCATGGACGTGGAACAACCTTCGGGTCCAAGCACACCATAATAATTAGGGATTGGCCTTAAATCCAATCACGACTCCAACAATTTGGAGGGGGCGCTTGCTTTGCAGGCGCCCTTTTTCTTGCCTATAACGCATCATGGAATTTTTTCTTGGCATAGATTTAGGCGCCAGCGCGCTGAAAGCGTGTTTGTTAGACCAAAACGGTCGCAGCGTCGCCGCGACCCGCGCCGACTTTGACACGCACCACCCTAGAGCCGGTTACTGCGAGCAAAACCCCGCCGACTGGATCGATGCCTTACGCGCCGCTTTAAGTGAAATGCGTCGCGACCACGCACAAGAATTAGACGCGGTCGCTGCGCTCAGCCTGTCAGGCGGCGCACATATTGGCGTTTTATGCGATGGCGACAACGCGCCCTTGCGCCCTGCCATTATGTGGAGCGACCAGCGCGCAGCCGAACAAGCCGCTGCGCTGGCTCAAGAAGGCGACGTATTGGCGCGCGCCGGCAATGCCCCCAATGCCACTTGGACGCTACCGCAACTGATTTGGCTTAACGCGCATGAGCCGAATATTTTGACTGCCACTGAAAAACTGTTTTTCGCCAAAGATTGGTTGTCCGCGCAATTGACCGATAAGCATATCAGCGACCGCAGTGAAGCCGTCGGCAGCCTGATGGCCGGACGAGACGGGCAATGGGACAAACAGCTCATTACGATGAGCGGCTTAAAAGCCGAGGCGCTGCCGACATTGGTTGAGTGCGGCACGCTTATCGGGCGCATTAGCGCACGCGCAAGTGAGGCGTTTGGCCTGCCCCAAGCGCGCGTCTATCAAGGCGCCATTGACACCTCGATGGAATGGCTGTGCGCCGCGCCGCTCGACAATAAGACGGCGACGCTGAAGCTGGCCTCAGCCGGGGTGATTTCCGTCACCACGGACACCGAGGCGCGCTTTCCGCCCATCTCATTTTATCCGCACATAATGGACGGGCTGTCTTATCACGCATCAGGCATGAGCGATTGCATGGGAGCAATCGAATTTATCCGCCAGAACTTCACCCCCACATTGTCGCCGAAAGATTTCGAGGCCGCCGCCATGCAGACAGAAATCGGTGCGGAAGGCGTGTTGTTTTACCCCTATTTATCGGGCGCACGCGCGCCGTTTTGGCAGGCTGATTTGCGCGCCGAAATGCATGGCCTGACACGCGGTCACGCGAAAAGCGCCATCGCCCGCGCGGCCTATGAAGGGGTCGGCCATGTGTTGACCGCCATTTGGCGCGATTTATGCGACAAAACCGGCAACCGACCGCCGCTTTTGCATATTCTTGGCGGCGGCGCAGGCGATTTCTTCTGCCAAATGCTGGCCGATATGCTGAATGTCACCTTGCAACGCGGCAGCGAGACCGATTGCGCTTTTGCCACCGCTTTATTTGCCGCCGCATCGCATCATGGCGACGACCCTAAACAGCGCGCGCTTGCTGCCTATCAAACCGAGCAAAAATTTACCCCTGACAAAGCCGCCCATGCGGTCTATGATGACGCATATAAGGGCTTTATGACGCGCCATAAGCGCTGAATAGGCTTTGTAAGCCATCACTTAAGCGATGACAGGAGAGAACCGATGGAAAACCGTATTGATTTGAAGATTGAGAACAATATTGCGCATGCGCATCTCATTCGCGGCGATAAAATGAATGCGCTGGACGCTGAGATGATGGACGCGCTGATTGAATGTGGCGAGCGCATTAAGGCTGACCGCTCTATTCGCGCCGTCGTTTTGTCAGGCGAAGGCCGCGCTTTTTGTGCCGGTCTCGATATGGGAAATTTTGCCAAAATGGCTGAAGGCGGCAATGCCGGTGTGACCGAAGGCAAAAAAAGTCAAAATCTAGCTGAACGCACACATGGGCTAGCCAATCGTCCACAAAAAGTTGCCTTTACGTGGCGCGAAATCGAAGTGCCGGTCATCGCGGCAGCGCAAGGCTTTGCGCTTGGCGGTGGCTTTCAACTGTTTATGGGCGCAGATATGCGTTATGCCGCGCCAGGCACCAAATTTTCCATTATGGAAAGCCGCTGGGGACTGGTTCCCGATATGGGCACAACCCATGTTATGACCCGCGTCGCACGCGAGGATATTGTTAAAGAATTGGCAATGACAGCGCGTATTTTTGAGGCTGATGAAGCTTATGAGCACGGCTTTTTGACCCGCATTTGCGACGACCCGATAGCCGCCGCTTTTGAAACCGCGACAGCGATTGCGTCTCGCAATCCGGAAGCCGTGCGCGGCACCAAGCGCCTGTTTAACGAGCCGGCTGACCGCTTTGTTGCCGACACGCTGATGTTGGAAAGCGTCATTCAAGACGACATTATCGGGCAGCCTAATCAGGTCGAGGCAGTCAAGGCCGAGCTTGAAGGTCGTCCGGCGGTTTATGATGAAGAAACGGCGAAAGCGGCTGAGTAATCGACCGCGACGGGTTAACTGCCAAGACCGGATAGCCGGTCGATAAGCCAGTAAACCGACACACCGCCGATTAAAATTATGGGCGCTTGCATCAAGGCAGGCGCCCATTTTTCATGCCCGCTTTGCCGCGCGATAAAGGCCTCAATAAGCGGATAAACAAACCGACCAAAGGCCAGAACCGCGACAACAACCATTAATTGTCCGACTTCGAGGCCGATATTGAACAGCGCCAAGGCCACCAATTCAACGTCACGCGGCAGGCCTATCTCGCCCAGCACTCCGGCAAAACCAAAGCCATGCAGCAGACCGAAGCCGAACGCCACGGCTTGGGGGTAATCTGTCGCCAAGCGGGAGCGTTGCTCAGGCGGGCGCACCAGTTCGACCGCAACAAACAAAATTGACAGGGCAATAATCGCCTCAACCACGGCCACAG
>JAKMCZ010000238.1 GCA_022428185.1 Alphaproteobacteria bacterium
TCCATTTCTGCTGCTACGGCATTTAGCCGGACTGAAGCCACCTGCGAAATGCAGATTGCCGTCCATTACCGCCAGCGCGCCGCCACTTACCGCTAAAGGCAAAGGCGGTAGCTGTCGCCATTGGCCGGTTTTTATATTAAAAGCCTGCACCGTCTTGACCGGTCTACCGCGCGTGTCAATGCCGCCGGCAAAAATCAGCTCATCGCCGCGCCGCGCAAAAGCCGTTGCTGAAACCGCTATCGGCATTTGGTTTTTCCAATTCGACCATTTGCCGGTCGTTGAATTGAAACTTTGCACAATCGCCGCATCGCGCCCCAAGCCGCCGAAAATAAACAGGCGGGTGCCGTCGAAATAGCTAACATGGTCGGCTCTAGGCGAAGGCAATGCACCAAGCTCAAGCCAAACTGCCGTATCCGGCGCATAAAGCCAGAAACTGCCCGATAAACGCGCCGTGTTATTTTCACGCCCACCGGTGACAAACACCCGTCCGGTGCCCGCCGCAATGGCGTATTGCGAAATATTGGCGGGTAGCGGCGTAAGCGGCCGCCAGCCGTCATTTTTCAAATCATATTGCTCAAAGAAACTGCGGAGACCCTGCCCGACTTTGCCGCTCATGACATATAATTTGCCGTCCATTTCTGCTGCTACGGCATGCGGCACAGCCGTCGGCAAGCGCGCACCTTCGCGCCATTCAGCCGGAACCGACGCACTCGACAGCAATAAAACGGCTAATGTTGAAAGCAAAGTCCTCATCGGCTTCCTATAGCAGAGAACCTGCTTAAAAACAGTTTATTAAAGCAGGAATAGTGTCGCAAAGCCGAGAAAAGCCAAGAAACCGATAATATCCGTCACCGTTGTGACAAAAACGCTTGATGCCAATGCCGGATCGATTTTCAACCGGTCGAGGCTAATCGGGATAAGAATACCGGCCATAGCGGCCACCACCAGATTGACAATCATCGCCACGGCCAGCACCAGACCGAGCAATGCGTCGTCAAACCAGAAACCACCGACAAGGCCGGTGATAACGGCGAATATGAAGCCGTTGACGAACCCCACTCCAAGCTCACGATAAATCAATCGCACCGCATTGACCGGCAGCAATTCCTGCGTCGCCAGCGCCCGCACGGTTATGGTGAGCGTTTGTGTGCCGGCATTGCCGCCCATTGACGCAACAATCGGCATCAGCACGGCGAGTGCCACCATTTTCTCAATCGACGCATCAAACAGGCCGATTACCAGTGACGCGGCAATCGCGGTCAGCAGATTGAGAAACAGCCATGACATTCGACCACGTGCCGCTTCAAACACCGTATCGGTAACCGCTTCGTCGCCAACACCACCGAGGCGCAAAATATCCTCACCCGCTTCCTCAGCAATCACTTCGAACACATCATCGGCGGTAATCACCCCGATAAGCCGTTGGTCTTCATCAACCACAGGCGCGGTCACCAAATTGTAACGCTCGAATAATAGCGCCACATCTTCGCGGTCAGTCTCGGCCTGAATAATATAAAAATCCTCGTGCAGAAGGCTTTCCATTGCTTGTGGCCTTTGCGCCCGCAACACTTCAGCCAGATGCACCACACCGATAGGTGTATGGGTCGGGTCAGTAATATAAATTTCAAGGAAGTCGTCGGGTAAATCATCGGTTTCACGAAGATAGTCAATCGTTTGCCCGACCGTCCAAAAGGGCGGGGTCGCGATGAATTCCGACTGCATAAGCCGTCCGGCGCTATCCTCGGAAAAATCGAGCGCGCGTTGCAATAGCAGACGGTCGCTTTGTGGAATTCGGTCGAGCACTTGCTGGCGCTCGCTATCTTCCATGTCCTCAAGCACGAAAACCGCATCATCGCTGTCGAGTTCTTTGACGGTTTTAGCAACAGTGTCGGTGTCCACCACGTCGAGCGCATCATCGCGCACCGCATCGTCAAACTCGGCGAAAACCTCCGGCTCCAGCGCGTCGCCGACCAATTCCAGCATGGCGGTTCGCAAATCAGGCGGCAAAACGGTAATGATTTCAGCAATATCGGCTTCGTGGCGTTCATCGAGTACGGCCAGCAGCGCCTTGCGGTCGCCGTCGCGCACCAGCCCGCTAATCGCGTCAAAGGCTTCCGCCGTCAGGGTTTCCATGCCCTGGCTGTCGCCTTCTTTGCGCTCAGTAACGATATCACTCACTGTTGATCTCCGTCTTAAGGCCACCTTTTTTGAAAACCGTCTCCGAAAAGGCAGATGACGCGGCAAAATAATAACTCTACGATAAAACGACTTACTCGATTCGTCCAAAGGGGGGACCCATGACTGAAGTTCTTATCGCCACATTGGCTTTTTATCTCTTGCAATTAATGTTGCCGAGCGTAATGGCGCTGGCCCGCGGCGAGGTTGATGCCGCCTTTTTGTTCAGCAGCCGCGACCAACAAGGCGAGCGGTCACCGATTGTCCGCCGGGCGCAACGCTCTTGTGTCAACATGCAAGAAAGCCTGATTGTCTTTCTGCCACTTATGGGCATCGCTATGGCGAGCGGCACCAACATCGCTGAAACGGCAACCATTTGGCTGGGTCTGCGGATTGCTTATTTGATTACCTATTTAATGGCGGTGTCATATGTCCGCACATTCATCTGGCTCGGTTCGGTCTATTTCTTAGGCGTGATGGCGTTCGCACTGGTTTAATTACCAGTCAAATGCGTCCATAAACTCAGCGAAGAATTCTTCTTCTTCGTAAAACCATTCGACATCAAAACTCGGATTGGCTTTCGGTTTTCTAAACTGAACAATATCACCGCCCTTTTGCTCAGGCTTAGGGGCGGTGTTTTTTTTGCCGTTTCCGTCGTCAGACTGTTTCATTACGCAAATACCTCGTCTAAGCTAATTTAGACAAAATAGAACCGCGCAGGTCAATCTTCGGATCTGCGACAAAAAAGGCAGGGAGAACGCTATGAGTGGATTCTGGAGAAATTGGATAGACATTTGGTGTCTGGCTATGATTGCTCTCGGTGTCGTGTTGGCCGGAGCCGGTCTGCAAGGTTTTGAGGGCGGCGTGCGCCTGATATTGACCCTGCAAAACCCGGAAAACCCTGCCGTTTTCAATGATGTTGAACGCTTTGCATTTGGACTGACGGGCGCGTTGTCGATTGGCTGGGGGTTGACCTTTTTCTATTTTTTCCGCGCCGCGCATAGCAGCAATATGGGCGATAAAATGTATCGGCAGTCTTTTGTCGTGCTGATTGTCTGGAATTTGGTGGACGGATATATTTCCTACGCGACCGGTTTCACGCTCAATATCGCGTCAAATCTTATTCTTTCATTTGGGCTGATTATTCCGCTTTATATGACCGGCAAGCTTAGTGACTAATCGCCGCTAGTCGGCTTGGGCGGTCTTGATACGCGCCTGCAATTCAGCATGCACTTTGGCGGTCAATGGGAACCGCAACGCGATAATAATTGCGCCGATAAAGAAAACCGCTGGTGCAATCGCATAAAGCAACCGCAAGACGAATAAGTCATCAAACGAATTTTGCGACAGCAATTTGGCATCAAAATTGGTGAATGACAGCGCGCGAATGGCTAAGAAAGTGCCGAGCGCGGTCGAAATTTTCGCCGTCATGCTGGCAAAGGCAATATAAGCACCGGCGCGCGCCTTGCCTGTCTCAGCCGTTTCGACGTCAATGACATCGGCCAATATAGCCAGTGGCAGAAATTGCAAACCGCCAAAACACGCACCTTTGAAAATGAATAAGATGACAAACGCCCAATAATCATCGGCGGTAAACGACATATTTATCGCCGAGATAATGGCAACCGTAATCAGCGTGCCGGCGAAAGCGACATGCTTGCCGACTTTGCGCCCCAACCACAGCCAGCCCGGCACAGCGGCCAAACCGGCCACAAAATAAATGAAATAAAGCGTCCCGACGCCATCTGCTTGAATTACCGATTTCATGAAGAACAATGACAGCGCGTTACGAAACGCCTCAGCCAGCGTGACGATGAGCAGCAAACCGACAACCATACGCATCGGTTTATTGGCCCATACTTTTTTCACCCCATCGATAAAAGAGGCTTTGGCCTCGCCTGCCGTTTCGCTCGGCGGCGTTTCTTTAACAAACAGGCATAGCAGCAACACCGCAATCGGCGCAGAAATGCAAATTGCCAATGCCATGCCGCGCATGATGGAAGGCGTGTCGCCGGCACCATATTGCTCGACCACAAACGGAATAAAGGCCGCAACCAGCAAGCCGATAAGGGTAAATTGCTCGCGCCAGGCAGTAACGCGGGCGCGCTGGTGGTAATCGGGAGACAGTTCTGCACCCCAAGCGCCATAGGGCAAGCCGACAAGTGTAGTGCCGACATACATGCCGGTGATACAAAGCAGCAGATAAACCGAATCCGCGCCTTCCATCGGCACGAATAGCAACCAAATCGAGCCGCATAATACCGGCACGCCAAGTATGATAAACGGGCGGCGACGGCCTATCGGGGTTCGTAAGCGATCGGATAGTGTGCCGACAAGCGGGTCGGTAACCACATCAGACAATTTTGCAACCAGCAGCATGGTGGCGACCGCAGCTAGTGAGACACCTATTTCACCGGCGTAAAAGGCGGGCAACCAAATGGCGATGGGATAGCCGACCAGTGCCAGTGGCAAACCCAGAAGGCCATATATCGATAATGTCGTATTGGATAATTTCACGAAAACTCCCGACGCTTATGCTAAACGCCGAGTGATTATGTCAGTGTCGTGTTGCCGCTTCAACGCCAAACTGGGTAGCGATGAGTGCGGCCTACAATCGGAAGCGATTCGATTGGCGCGCAAAATCGCGAAAGATAATTACGATTTACAATCGTTAAGGGTTATTTAATTTCAAAAGCTTACAATTTTGCTCGTTTCGGAGGGCAAGCGACTAGGCTTTATCAGATTTACCTGGCGAAAATGAATTCGCTGATTGGGTCAGCATAAAAAGAAAAAAGAGGAGGACCCATCAATGGATAACATTAAAACCATTGTGAACAACGTAACCGAAGTGTTTGTTTCACTTCTTGCCCTTGCTATTGTCGCCAGCCTACTGGTTGGTCCTGACAA
>JAKMCZ010000241.1 GCA_022428185.1 Alphaproteobacteria bacterium
CCTATGTGTATGCCACGCAAAAGCACGGCGACCAAAAGCGCGCCTCGGGCGCCCCGTATTACTCGCATCCGGTTGAAGTCGCAGGCATTTTAACCGAACTGCATCTCGACACGGCCAGCATCGCCACCGCATTGCTGCACGACACGATTGAAGACACGGACGCGACCTTTGGCGAGATCGAGAAAGTGTTCGGTCGCGAGATAGCCGATATGGTCAATGGCGTCACCAAAATGTCATTGCTCGAATTGTCCTCGGCTGATGCGGCGCAGGCCGAAAACTTCCGCAAGCTATTGCTTGCAACCGCCAGCGATGTGCGCATCTTATTGGTCAAATTGGCCGACCGCTTGCACAATATGCGGACGCTGAATTTCATCTCGGCAGAAGAAAAACGTCTGCGCATCGCGCAAGAAACGCTGGATATTTATGCCCCGCTTGCCGGTCGCATCGGCATGCAAAACTTCCGTGAGGAATTGGAAGATTTGGCCTTTGCTGAAGTTAATGTCGAAGGGCGCGCGCTTATCGTCGAGCGGCTGAAAGAGTTGAAGCAAGATAGTGGCGATATGCTTGATGCGATAGCCTATGAGTTTTCGGCTTTGCTGGGTGAAAACACCATTAAGGCGCATGTGTATGGGCGCCAAAAACGCCCGTTTTCGATTTGGCGAAAAATGCAAAACAAGTCGATTTCGCTTGAGCAATTATCCGATGTGTTCGGCTATCGCGTTGTGGTCGCCGATGAAGCCGCTTGCTATCAAGCGCTTGGCGTTTTGCATCGCAATTTCAGCTATGTGCCCGGGCGTTATAAGGACTACATCTCGACCCCTAAATTGAACGGCTATCAGTCTTTGCACACAACCATTATCGGCCCCAATCAGCAGCGCGTCGAAGTGCAGATACGCACCGAGCAGATGGACGAGATTGCACAAAAAGGGGTGGCCGCACATTGGGCTTATAAAGATAAGCAGGAAGAATATCCCGACATCGCCAAAATCGAGCCGTTTAACGGGCTGCAAGATATGGTCGGGCGGTGGAATAATGGCGGCTCGGCGGAAGAGTTTTTGGAGAACGCCAAGCTCGAATTGGTCAACGCCCAAGTGTTCTGTTTTACGCCGAAAGGGCGGCTGATTGCCATGCCGCGCGGCGCGACGGCGCTTGATTTCGCCTATGCCGTGCATACTGAAATTGGCAATAGCTGTATCGGTGTGCGCATTAATGGGTTGAAATTGCCGTTTCGAACGCTGCTGAAAAACGGTGACGAAATTGAAATCATTCGCCGCGAAGGTCAGTTGCCCGGTGAAAATTGGCTCAACCACGTTCATACCGGCAAGGCGCGCGCTGCCATTCGCCATGCCTTGCGCGAGCGCGAAGCGGCTGACTTCATCAAGCTGGGTCGGCAAATGGTCGATAATCTGTTCGCCGCCGAGGCGGTGGACAGCACCGATACGGTCCTGGAGCGCGCATTGGGCGTATTGTCTATCGAAACGCTGGACGCGCTATTTGAAAATGTCGGGCGCGGCGCGATTTCTGCCGCCGATGTGTTGCTGGCTAGCATGCCGAAAAAGGCATTGCGCAAACGCGACCGCTTTGCCGGTGCGATGCGAAGCCTTATTGGGCGTCCGGCCAAATTCGACCCCCATGACTCGCCCATGTTACCGATAAACGGCGCGCTGCACGGCACGGTGGTCAATGTCGCAGAAAATTGCTTTCCACTGCCGGGTGATGAGATTGTCGGCATTGTGACGCCCGGTTCCGGTGTCGTTGTTTATCCTTCCAATGCGCGCGAATTGGCGGCCTTTGAAGACAGTCGCGAGCGTTGGGTTCCGATGCGTTGGGAAGGCGAAAGCGAAGCGCTGTTTGCCAGTCGCGTGCAGTTAACGGCGGTCAACCGAACCGGTTCGCTCAGCGTTATTACGCAAACCATCGCAGATTTTGATGCGAATATTACGAATCTCTCCATGATTCATCTAAACGAAGATTTTTGTGACCTGACGGTGGATGTGGAAGTGCGCGATAAGGAACATATGGAGCAATTGGTCAATGCGCTGAAAGGCAGTCGCGTTATCAGCGAGGCGAAGCGGGTGATTTTCGGCGGAGCGAAAGAAAGCTGATATGACACCCGATCAAGTGCTTGACGAATTTCGCGATGCCGAAGCCCTGTTAGAGGGGCATTTTATTTTATCCTCGGGTCTGCATAGCCGAACCTATTTACAATGCGCCCGCGTGTTGATGGATACACGGCGCGCCAGCAGGCTTGCCGAAGCGCTGGCGGCGCAACTGACGCGCAATGTTGATGGCGATATTGACGCGGTGGTCGCACCGGCTATGGGCGGTTTAATTATCGGTCATGAAGTGGCGCGCGCCCTCAACGTCGACTCGATGTTTTTAGAGCGCGTCGATGGGGAGTTCGCCTTGCGTCGCGGCTTTCGCCTAGATGACGGCGCGCGCGTGGTGATGATTGAAGATATCGTGACTACCGGCTTGTCATCGCGCGAAGCGATTGGTGCTATCAAAGCGCATGGCGGCAATGTCGTCGGTGCCGGTTGCCTGATTGACCGTTCCGGCGGCACGGCTGATATTGGCGTTACACTCGCCAGCCTTGCCAGCATTAACGTTGAAACATTTGATGCCGACCATGTGCCTGAAGATTTGACCAACACGCCGGCGGTAAAGCCCGGCAGTCGCGGTTTGAAATAGGGTGCGCCATGTTTAAGCGTCGGAATCCACAATCAATCGTTACGCGCATCAGGCAATTTGTGTGGCCGCGCGAGGGCTGGGGCCGCGCCACCAAATATCTTTGGCAGCGCACGGTTCGCCTTTCCGGCACACCTCATTCGATTGCTTTGGGGCTGGCAATTGGCGCTTTCGCTTCAGCTAATCCGATTTTGGGCACGCATATTCTTTGGTGCGCCGCGATTATCTATTTCATTGGCGGTAATTTCATTGCCGCTGTGCTGGGCACTTGGGTCGGCAATCCGGCGAGCTTCCCGTTTATCTGGTTTGCGACTTTCGGCACCGGAAATTTCTTTTTAGGGCGCGCCTCTGAAGTTCGGCAATTACCCGAATTATCGTTCTCTTTGCTGCTCGAAGCACCCATGGGCACGTTAATTCCGGTGATTGGGCCGATGCTGATAGGTTGGCTGCCGGTCGGCTTGATTATGGGCGTGGCGGTTTATTATCCAAGCTTCTGGTCAATCGAGGCCTATCAAAAACAACGCCGTGCGCGGATTGATAGAAAACGCGGCGCATTGGCTGAAAACAATGTTAAAGAAGGCTGATGACAAAAGCTGAAAAACTGAGGCTGGGTGTCAATATTGACCATGTTGCCACCATTCGAAACGCGCGCGGCGGCGGGTTGCCCGACCCTGTGCGCGCTGCTGAGATGGCGGCGCGCGCCGGTGCCGATGGCATAACGGCGCATTTGCGCGAAGACCGCCGCCATATCGGTGACGATGATATTGCGCGATTGGCCGGCGGCATTGGCCTGCCGCTTAATCTTGAAATGGCGGCGACCGAAGAAATGCTCGAAATCGCCCTGCGTCACAAACCCAATGCCTGCTGCATTGTGCCCGAGAAACGCCAAGAAGTGACGACCGAGGGCGGGCTTGATGTGGTGGCAAATGACAATAAGCTGCCGTCAATTATTGACCCATTGAAAAGTGCCGGTATTCGCGTGTCGCTGTTCATTGATGCCGATGCGGCGCAAATCAGAGCCTCATCCAAGCTCGGCGCAGACATTGTTGAATTGCACACCGGCACATACTGTCACGCGCATCATGAC
>JAKMCZ010000007.1 GCA_022428185.1 Alphaproteobacteria bacterium
AATTAGGGTGCAGTGTGGTGAACGGATAATCTGCAATTTTCGGACGCGCACGGCTCATCGCCGCCAGTAAGGTCGACTTGCCGGCATTGGGCCGGCCGATAAGCCCGATATCGGCGATCAGCTTCAAGCGCAACCAAATCCAAGCATCGCGGCCTTCTTGACCGGGATTGGCATGGCGCGGCGCTTGGTTGGCCGGTCCCTTAAAGCGCGCATTGCCAAAGCCGCCATTGCCGCCCTTGCTTAGGGTCACGCGCTCCCCAATCGCGGTTAAATCGGCCAAAAGCGTTTCATTGTCTTCGGCAAAAATTTGTGTGCCGATCGGCACCGCCAATATTTTATCGTCGCCATCACCACCAGAGCGATTGCGTCCCATGCCGTGAACGCCGGTGCTGGCTTTGAAGTGCTGGCGATAACGATAATCAATAAGCGTGTTCAACCCGTCGACACATTCAACAATCACATCGCCGCCGCGCCCGCCATCGCCGCCATCAGGACCGCCAAACTCGATATATTTCTCGCGTCGAAACGAGACACAGCCCGCGCCGCCGTCGCCGGAGCGAATATAGACTTTTGCCTGGTCGAGAAATTTCATCTGTTTTGTGTCCTCTACCGCCAAAATAGCGGCATTTGCCGAAAAATAAAAAGCCGAAAGGAAAAAACCCTAAACGAAAAAAGGAGATGACGTTTCGGTCATCTCCTTGTTAATCGCATGACCGCCCCAACGGGCCATCGCTGCCCGTTATTCTGCTGCTTCAGCCAGTGGCGCAACCGATACGACGGTACGACCGCCACGGCTTTGCGAAAAGGCAACATTGCCTTCAATTACGGCAAAAATCGTATGGTCTTTACCCATGCCGACATTGTCGCCCGGGTGCCATTTGGTGCCGCGCTGGCGAATAATGATATTGCCCGGAATGACGTGCTCGCCGCCAAATTTCTTGACGCCGAGCCGACGACCTGCACTATCGCGTCCATTGCGAGATGAGCCGCCTGCCTTTTTATGAGCCATTTACCTTACTCCTCTGCCGCATCGTCAGATTTTTCAGCCTTCGGAGCCGCTTTTTTGGCTGCTGTTTTGGCTGAAATACCGGTAATTTTCAGCACTGTTTCGTGCTGACGATGACCTTTATTGCGGTGATAATTTTTGCGCCGCTTAAATTTAATCACGCTGATTTTATCGGCGCGCCCTTGTTCCAACACTTCGGCTGTCACGCTGGCACCCTTAACCACAGGCTCGCCGACTTTCGGTTCTTTGCCGCTTTCGCCAAGCATCAGAACCTCGTCAAATTTCACCTTATCGCCGGCTTTGCCGTCGAGTTTTTCAATGGCGATGATATCGTCCTTTGCAACACGATATTGTTTGCCGCCGGTGCGAATTACTGCGTACATCGGTCTGCCCTTTTGACTGCCAGCTTCATATCCAATTCATGCCGGAGGCGGGAAACCCGTCAAAACCAACATGCGAGCGGCGAATATACGCAGCCAGCGCGCTAAGTCAAGAGGCAAGTCAAGAGGTAAGTAAGGCCGTTATCGGTGCGCCAAAGGGCTAAAATGCACCCGCAATGAAACGGAAAAACATTATATTACAAAAATTTTTGTATATTAAAATAAATACCATTGATAGAGTGTTAAATATGCGATAGACCATGTCTGTTTTGAACGCAAAAGAGCACCCGAATATGACCAAACTGACCCATTTGCAGCAATTGGAAGCCGAAAGCATTGAGATTATGCGTGAAGTGGTGGCGCAGTCTGAAAATCCGGTGATGCTCTATTCTGTTGGCAAAGACAGCGCCGCTATGTTGCATGTCGCCAAAAAAGCGTTTTTTCCGGCACCGCCGCCATTTCCGCTATTGCACGTCGATACCACGTGGAAATTTCAAGAAATGTATAAATTGCGGGAAAAAGCCGCCAAGCAAGCGGGCATGGAGCTGATTGTCCATCAAAACCCTGAAGCGGTCGAAAAAGCCATCAACCCGTTTGAGCATGGCGCGCTGCATACCGATATGTGGAAAACCGAAGGGCTGAAACAGGCGCTGGATAAGCACGGTTTTGACGCCGCTTTTGGCGGGGCGCGCCGCGATGAAGAAAAATCGCGCGCCAAAGAGCGGATTTTTTCTTTTCGTAGTGAAAACCATCAATGGGACCCGAAAAATCAGCGACCCGAATTATGGTCGCTTTACAATGCGCGCAAAAACGCCGGTGAAAGCATGCGGGTGTTTCCGATGTCGAACTGGACCGAGCTTGATATTTGGCAATATATCCGCCGCGAGAACATCGAGATTGTGCCGCTTTATTTCGCTGCGCCGCGCCCGACGGTCGAGCGCGACGGGCTGATTATCATGGTTGATGATGAACGTTTTCCGCTCAAACCGGGCGAGACACCGGTGATGCGTTCGGTGCGTTTTCGCACATTGGGCTGCTATCCATTGACCGGCGCGGTGGAAAGCGAGGCAGCGACGCTTGATGCGGTTATTCAAGAAATGCTGTTGACCACAACTTCTGAGCGCCAGGGGCGCGCCATCGATCAAGAAGCCAATGCGTCAATGGAAGCCAAAAAACAGCAGGGGTATTTTTAATGTCCTCGGCAGATAACAGCTATCAGGCTGAACGCCTTATCGGCGAAGATATTGCCGCCTATCTGGCCGCGCATGAACAAAAAACCATGCTGCGCTTCATCACATGCGGCAGCGTCGATGACGGCAAGTCGACGCTTATCGGGCGCTTGCTATATGACAGCAAAATGATTTTCGACGACCAGTTGAGCGCGCTGGAAGCGGCATCAAAAAAATCAGGCACACAAGGCGACGCGATTGATTTCGCGCTTTTGGTCGATGGGCTGGCGGCTGAGCGCGAGCAGGGCATCACCATCGATGTCGCTTATCGTTTTTTTGCCACCGATAAACGCAAATTCATTGTCGCCGATACGCCCTGGCATGAGCAATATACCCGCAATATGGTGACCGGCGCGTCAACCGCCGACCTTGCCATTTTGCTCATCGATGCGCGCCATGGCGTGCTGACACAAACCCGTCGCCATGCCTATTTGGCCCATTTGCTGGGCATTAAACATATTGTGCTGGCCGTCAATAAAATGGATTTGGTGGATTTTGATAAAGCGCGTTTTGACGAGATTGTCGCCGCCTTTAACGGCTTTGCTGCGGCGCTGGAAATGACGCCGCCGCTGGCGATACCGATTTCCGGCTTGGCCGGTGATAACATCGCGCACAAAAGCGATAATATGGCTTGGTATAACGGCCCGACACTGCTGGCGCATTTGGAAACGGTCGAGATTGCCGATAATGCAGCGCAAAAAGCGCCCTTTGCCATGCCGGTGCAATGGGTCAATCGGCCGAATTTGGACTTTCGTGGTTTTTCAGGCCGTTTGGCGGGCGGCACGGTGCGCCCGGGCGATAAGGTGCGCCTTGTGTCGTCAGGCAAAACCAGCACGGTCGCGCATATTGTGACAATGGACGCAGATGGCAGCCGCCTTGATTTGCCCGAAGCGGTGGCTGGTCAATCGGTGACGCTGACGCTCAGCGATGAAATTGAT
>JAKMCZ010000013.1 GCA_022428185.1 Alphaproteobacteria bacterium
GCTTTGGGCGCAGTGGTCTTGGCCTTTGCAGGCGCAGCTTTGGCCCGTGTCGTTTTTGCGGGTTCGGCTTTTTTTGCAGGTGCCTTTTTCGGCGCAGCCTTGGGGGCCGCCTTTGCTTTGGGCGCAGCCCTTTTGGCAGGCGCGGCTTTTGCCTGCGCTGGCGCCTCGCTTGGCGCCTCTGCAGGCTCACTGCGCTTAACGGCAGGTGCGGGGGCTTGGGTCGGATTTCCTTGCGCGCCCGCAGGTTTACCCTGATTGCCCGTCTTCAGCGGCTTGTCGCTGTTGAAATCTGCATCCAGCTCAAGATCCGCGTTGAGAGATTGCTTGGCCTTATCCAGACCATATTGACGCGGATTGGTCAGGGCTTTCATCTCGCGGTTCATTTCGCGCATGCCCGTTTGATCGGCCGCATCATTCATAGCCGAGGTAAACTCGCGCGCCATGCCCTTGATGCGCCCCACAAACAGACCCGCTTTGCGGAACATGACAGGCAAGTCTTTTGGCCCGACAACGATCAAGGCGACAATGCCGATCACCATCAATTCCATCCACCCGATATCAGGCATGGCGTCCCTCTCGTGACAAACCGCGATTAGCGCAGGGTTTCATGATCCAGCCCCGCGCCAATGCGCAAGGCCAAAGACGATCATTAGGCCTTGTCACGCTCATTTTCAGGGGTGACATCGCGCGCGCCCTCACCATCGGCAGCTTTATTTTCAAGCTCCTCGGTGCTGTCTTTGACGCCACGCTTAAAGGCGGTGATACCTTTTCCCACTTCGCCCATCAGGCCCGCGATTTTGCCGCGCCCGAATAGAACCAGCACGACCACCGCAATCAGCAAAAGCCCTGCAGGGCCAATATTGTTGAACATTTCGCTCTCCCATTTCAGCGCAGGCTGATGACACAATCCGCACATCAACCGCGCCGCGTTTATATCTTGGCCTCAACGCCATAGCCCCCAAAGGCCAATGCCGCTTGCCCACCAAAGGAATGTCGCGAAATCCTGCGCCGCCTGCAAGGGGCAAAACGCCCCTGCACGCGGGAAACTGATCACGATTGTATAATGAAGGCCCGTTTAGGATGCTTTGGCCGCAGGAAAGACAAAACATTTCTCGCGGCGCAGGCTCAACCACATCGCGGTGCCTTTCTTGGGCAAAAATACGCCCGGCACCGTGGCACGGATCACCTCGCCGTTGAAATCCATGCGAAACTCAACAAGGCTTTCATGGCCCATGAAGCGCGCGCGCTCGACCAT
The DNA here is from genome assembly GCA_022428185.1 of Alphaproteobacteria bacterium. GTDB lineage: Bacteria > Pseudomonadota > Alphaproteobacteria > RS24 > RS24 > UBA8337. Next base: position 1,256 of record JAKMCZ010000013.1, read on the forward strand.
GCCGCGTGCTGGCACACCATCGCTGACAGTAGGGTTTGGGCCACGACCACCCCGATCAAAATCAATCTTCACATGTTGAGGGCGAAAGACAATCTCAACCGCCGTGCCATCGGCAAAACCCGGCGCCAAGAATTGCCCAAAGGCAGTGTCGGTCAGCGCCCCGTCCACACGGCCAGAGATGACATTCACATCCGAGAAAAACGCCGCCGCCGCTTTGTCCACGGGGGCGTTGTAAATATTATAGGGCGCGCCCTGTTGCACGATATGACCGTTGCGCATCAAGGCGATTTGATCCGCCATGCGCATCGCTTCTTCGGGCTCATGGGTGACAAGAACCACCGCTGTGCCCTCTTCTTTCAGCAATTCCAATGTTTCATCGCGGATGCCATCGCGCAGACGATTGTCCAACCCCGAAAAGGGTTCATCCATCAGCATCACTTTCGGGCGCGGCGCAAGCGCGCGGGCCAAGGCCACACGCTGCTGCTCGCCGCCCGACAGCATATGGATGCCTTTTTCCCCATATCCTTTGAGATCGACACGGGCGAGCAATTCCTCAACCCGCGCGCCGACTTCAGGGCCGCGCCCCTTTAGACCAAAGGCAATATTTTGCGCCACGTTGAGATGCGGAAAAAGCGCGAAATCTTGAAAGATCAAACCGACCGACCGCGCCTCGGGGGGCAGATGCAGCCCTGCATCGGAGACAGTGACACCATCGAGCGCAACCGTCCCACCCGTTTGACGCTCAACCCCCGCGATGACACGCAATGTGGTGGATTTTCCGCATCCCGAAGGGCCAAGCAAACACATCACCTGCCCAGCCGCCACCGACAAGGATATGCCCCGCACCACTTCCGTCCCATCAAAGACGCAAGAGAGGTTGCTTACCTCAAGCCGCGGGAAATTTTGGCGCGGGACTTGGTTCATAGGGCGGTTGCATCCTGATAAAAAC
>JAKMCZ010000067.1 GCA_022428185.1 Alphaproteobacteria bacterium
CTCTTGCATGGTTAAGAAAAGGAGATTGGGATGATCGGAATGGTTTTGGTGACGCATGGCGCTTTGGCTGATGAACTTCGCGCCGCGCTGGAACATGTGGTCGGCGCGCAGGACAATATGGCAAGCATTTGCATCGGCGCTGATGATAATATGGAAAAAAGACGCCAAGATATTGTCGATGCGATTGGCGCGGTCGATGGTGGGAGCGGCGTGGTTTTATTGACCGATATGTTTGGCGGCACCCCGTCCAATTTGGCGATTTCCCTATTGGAAAAAAATCGCGTCGAAGTGATTGCCGGCATCAATCTGCCAATGCTGATAAAACTGGCCTCGATACGCGACACCATGCCCCTCGCCGAGGCGGTTTTGGAGGCCAAACAGGCCGCGCAAAAATATATCTCCGTCGCCAGCGAAGTGCTGGGCGAAGCGGCAGACTGAATCGGCGCGCGTTTTGCCAAGCTGCACATTGACCATCACCAATCAACGCGGGTTGCATGCGCGCGCATCGGCCAAATTCGTTAAATTAGCCGAAAGCTTCAACGCTGAAATTACCGTTTCGCGCGGCGATGACACGGTTAACGCGACCTCGATTATGGGGTTAATGATGTTGGGCGCAGCCGATGGCGCACAAATCGGCATTGCTGCTGACGGCGCTGACGCCGATGCCGCGCTGGCCGCATTGACCGCCCTCATCAATGATAAATTCGGCGAAGAATAAGCAAAACCGTCCGTTTATTTATATAAAGAATTCTTTATATGCTTCTTGATTGGCTGTCGCCAAGCTGCTACATAATCGTGCATATTTAAGGAGACCTCCATGTCTGAAGATTTTAAAGTCGCTGATATTTCGCTGGCTGATTGGGGCCGCAAGGAAATTGCCATTGCCGAGACGGAAATGCCCGGCTTGATGGCGTTGCGCGATGAATATGGCGCTGATCAACCGCTTAAGGGCGCTCGCGTGACCGGCTGTTTGCATATGACCATTCAAACCGCCGTATTGATTGAAACGCTGACCGCGCTGGGCGCAGAAGTGCGCTGGTCGTCATGCAATATTTTCTCAACCCAAGACCACGCGGCGGCGGCCATTGCGGCAACCGGCGTTCCGGTGTTTGCGTGGAAAGAAGAAACCGAGGAAGAATATTGGTGGTGCGTCGAACAATCAATTGCCGGCCCTGACGGCTGGACGCCGAATATCTTGCTCGATGATGGCGGTGATTTGACCACATTGTGCCATGAAAAATATCCTGCCGTGCTGGACGATTGCGTCGGCGTGTCGGAGGAAACCACAACCGGCGTTTTGCGCCTTTATGAAATGGCAAAAGACGGCACGCTGAAAATCCCTGCGATTAACGTCAACGACTCAGTGACCAAATCGAAATTCGATAATCTTTATGGTTGCCGTGAAAGCCTTGTCGATGGCGTGAAGCGCGCAACCGATGTGATGATGGCGGGTAAAATTGCCGTGGTTTGCGGCTATGGTGATGTCGGCAAGGGCTCGGCAGAAAGCCTGCGCTCACAAGGCGCGCGCGTCATGGTCACCGAAGTCGACCCGATTTGCGCCCTGCAAGCGGCGATGGAAGGCTATGAAGTAACAACGATGGACGAAGCGGCCCCAATGGCCGACATCTTCATCACCGCCACCGGCAATAAAGACATCATTACGCTGGACCATATGCGTGAGATGAAAGACCGCGCCATTGTAGGCAATATCGGTCATTTCGATAGCGAGATTCAGGTTGCCGCTTTGAAAAATATGGCTTGGCACAATGTCAAACCGCAAGTTGATGAGGTCGAGTTTCCCGATGGCAAGCGGATTATCCTGCTGGCTGAAGGGCGTTTGCTCAACCTCGGTTGCGCCACAGGTCACCCAAGCTTTGTGATGAGCGCGAGCTTTACCAATCAAGTATTGGCTCAAATCGAGCTTTGGCAAAACGGTGATAATTATGACAAGCAGGTTTATGTGCTGCCCAAACATCTCGATGAGAAAGTAGCGCGCTTACACCTGGCTAAGCTCGGTGCCAAGCTGACAGAATTATCTACTGATCAAGCCGATTATCTGGGCATCGAACAAGCCGGGCCGTTCAAACCTGAACATTATCGTTATTAAGGTCTGAAAGCCTGCTTGCTCAAATCCCGCCTGCTTCGTAAAAGCAGATATGGCGAAACCACGCTTTCAATTTGACAGCCCTGACGAAGCCGCCAGTGCAAGACTGGCAGGCTGGCTGGCCGTGCTTATCGACACGCCGAAATTGATTTTCCTGAACGGCGATTTAGGCGCGGGCAAAACTGCCTTTGCGCGGGGATTTATTCGCGCCCGCTGCGGGCAAGCAACCGATGTGCCAAGCCCGACTTTTGCCCTTATCCAGCCCTATCAAAATGACACTGCGCATTTGCCGATTTTACACGCCGATTTATACCGATTGGCCGACCCTCAAGAAATTGACGAATTGGGGCTGTCAGATGCTTTAGCCGACCATATATGCTTGGTCGAATGGCCGCAAAACGGACACGGCGTATTGCCCGAAGCCGATATAAAGGTGAGCCTGACACCGCAGGATACAGGGCGCGAAATTATCATCGAAGCCGAAGCCGCGCTGTGCAAAAGCCTTGAAAAAGCGGCAGCGCGCGACGCTGAACTCGAGGCTTTTTTGGCCGCAACCGATTGGCACGACGCGGTGCGCGCGCCTTTGGCCGGCGATGCCTCAACGCGGCGTTATGAGCGCATTTATCGCAAAACCGAAAACCAGCAAGACAGTCAAGATAATGCTGTGCTGATGGACTGGCCCGCCATGCCGGACGGCCCGCCGATTTATGACGGACAACCCTATAGCCGCGTTGCCCATTTAGCCGAAGCCATGCCGCGTTTCACCGATATGGTGACGTGGTTGCGCGCCGCCGGATTGGCTGCTCCGGCGCTTTTTGCGCACGACCAAGCGCGCGGCTTTGCCCTGCTCGAAGACTTCGGCGATCGCAATCCAGCCAATGATGCGACGCTCGACCGCGCGGTGTTTTATTATGAGGCCGTAGAAAATCTGTTGCATTTGCACAGCCAGCCCGCACCCGACTTTCTGCCGCCCTATAATGGCGCGGTGCAGGCGGTCGAAACCTCCTTATTTGTCGATTGGTATTTGCCGTGGCGCGGCATTGCCATTGACGACGCGGCCAAGCGCGATTGGCAAGCGGTCTGGCGAAAGCTGGGCGACGCGTTGATGAGCGATGATAAAGTGGCGGTTTTGCGCGACTATCATTCGGTCAATCTTTTATGGCGCGACCATGCGCAGGCGCGCCACCGCATCGGCTTGATTGATGTGCAAGACGCCTTATCCGGCTCACCAGCCTATGATTTGGCCTCGCTGATATTCGATGCGCGGATAGATGTTCCGGCTGATTTTAGGGAAAATATGCTGGCTCATTACATGCGCCGCTTTGGCGATGACGCGGCGCGCGCCGATAAATTTCGCGCTGCCCTTTCACTATGCACTGTGCAGCGCAATCTTAAAATCGCCGGTATTTTCGTGCGCCTAGCCGAGCGCGACGGCAAACCTGCTTATCTCAAACACATGCCGCGCATAATCGGCTATCTGACCCAGGCGCTTGAGGCACCTGCCTTAAAACCCGTAGCCGATTGGCTGAACGCGCACGCACCCTCAGCCCTCGGGCTTGTGGATATGGCAGATGATTAAAACAGCCATGATATTGGCGGCGGGCAAGGGCACGCGCATGCAATCAGCGCCGTCTGACCCGCCTAAACCGCTCACCGAAATTGCCGGACAAAGCCTGTTGATGCGCATGATGGCACGGCTGGAGGCGGCAGGCATTAAGCGCATTATCATCAATCTGCATCACAAGGCCGAGCAGATTGAAGCGGCGCTGAGTGCCTATAATGGCGCTTGCACCATCACGTTCTCAAACGAGCGCGACGCACTGCTTGAGACCGGTGGCGGCGTAAAAAAGGCGCTGCCGCTTTTGGGCGATGCGCCATTTCTGGTCGCCAATGGTGATGTGCTGTGGCACGAGGAAAACAACGCCAATCTGGCGCTCACCGCATTGCTGCAAAATTTTGACCCGTCGCGCATGGCGGCGTTGTTATTGCTGAGCCAGCAAGCGCGCGCCAGCGGTTATGACGGAGACGGCGATTTCACTATAAATACTGATGGGAGCTTAACGCGCGCCAACGACACGGCTAAAAATCCGGCGCTGATTTTTGCCGGTGTGCAAGTTTTGACACCGGCGCTCTTTGCCACTTTGCCCGATGCCCCATTTTCATTGAACCGCGCTTATGATTTGGCTGCCGCCCAAGACCGCCTATTCGGCCACATATTGGACGGCTATTGGATGCATGTCGGCACGCCGCAAGGGCGAGCTGCTGCCGAGGCCTATCTTGCGGCTGACAAAATCGGGTAAGCGCTTTATGGGCGCGCCGCGCGCGCATGCTATAGTAGGCGCATGAGCCAGACGCGCAGTGATTCTAAGCCACAAAAAGACCAACAGGGCGATGCGGTAAATCTTTACAATATCGCTGCCGGACAGCCGTTTTTGCCGACATTGGCGCGCGCCTTGTTTGACGATACGCAGCGCAGCGGCCTGTTTGGCCCGTGCCGTTTGGAAGAGATGCAGATTTTGCTGCCGACGCGGCGCGCCGCGCGCATGCTGGCTTCTGATTTGCTGGCTGAGGCCGCCAAACATGGGCGCGATGCGCTATTGCTGCCGCGCATCGACACTTTGGGCGATCTGGACGAAAATTTGGTTGAGGATTTGTTCGACATTGCGCCCGATATGGTCGGCGCAGCGTTAAACAATCCGGCTGATGATGAGTTGCCCGCCGCGATTGACAAAATGGCGCGGCATTTTCATTTGCTGCCTTTGGTTGAAAAATGGGCCGCTTTAGGCGGATTGGGCGGTGCCGGCGGCACGGCAGGCGATAGACTTAATCCGGTCAAACTGGCAGCGCTGGTGCATGACCTGGAGGCGTTTCTAGACCAAACGCAAAACGAACAAGCCAAGCTCGACCGGTTGGAAAATCAAGCCCCCGACGATTTGGCTGAAAACTGGCAGCATATTGTCTCGTTGCTCAACATCGTGTTGCGCTATTGGCCCGAGCAATTGAAGGAAATGGGACAGATGGATCCGACGGCGCGGCGCAATGCGCTGCTCGACCGACGGCGGCGCAGTTGGCAAAAGAACCCACCTACGCACCCGATTTTGGCAGCCGGTTCAACCGGCTCGATACGTGCAACGGCTGACCTATTGTCGCTGATTGCGCGTCTGCCGCGAGGCGCGGTGTTGCTGCCCGGCCTTGATGAAGCGGCTGATGACAATTTATGGCGTGCCATCGGCAAAGATCCGGCGCATCCGCAATATGCGCTGGCAAGCCTGCTTGAGTATATGCAGGCCGTGCCAAAAGCGGTTAAGCGTTTTCCCAGCAGCGCGCCAGCCGCGCCGCGCGGTGAAGTGCTCAACCGAGCATTGGTTCCGGCTGAACAAACGGCAAATTGGGCGGCTTTTGATGCCATAGCGCAAAGCAAAAATGTTTTTGAGGGGCTGACCCTTATCGAAGCACCCGATATGCGCGCCGAAGCCGGTGCGATTGCGCTGGCGATGCGCGGTGTGCTTG
>JAKMCZ010000069.1 GCA_022428185.1 Alphaproteobacteria bacterium
ATGTCGCATTTTGGTCTACCATCTGGTCTACCATAGAAACCATGATTTATGCTCCTCAAACAAATATGCTTGAAGATCAATAGCTTGGGCCGTGAAACACGGTGCTTGAAACTTGGGAATGGTGCCCAGGAGATGGGTTCGATGCCTATCCCAGGCTCCTAGCAAGCCCTGGCCTTCAATAATATCAATAGGTTAGCACTTTTGCAGGCGCGTGCAAATCCTATTTATGGTCATCCATATGGTCTACCAAGCAAAGACCATAGTTCCGGGTCGCACGGTGCGCGAAACATGGGTAACTGGGGGTTACTGGAGCTGGGGTCGGAACGGGTTTGGGTGTAATTTGGTCAGCGTCCTAAATGCCAAACGAAATCATCACGATCAATTCTCCTCGTGCGACAGCAGATTATTTATTGACACTATAAGTGTCAATTTATATCCTACTGTCGATATTGTGCGGTAACCGGAGACCATTATGCGCTATAGCAACCTCGATTTTGTATTCAATCCGGATGATTTCCGCGACGCGCATTTTATTGAAACAAAGCGATTGGACGATGCGCTTTTGCAAAAAGGCGAGGTGATTATCGCCGTTGACCGCCTCGCTTTAACGGCCAATACCATATCCTATGGCATTGCCGGCAAGTCGGGTCTTATTCGCTATCTCGACAGTTTTCCGACCGCCGCCCCATATGCACGCATGCCGTTTTGGGGCTTTGGCGATGTCGTCGCTTCCGCCCATGATGATATACCGGTCGGCGAGCGGCTATACGGATTTTATCCGCTATCCACTTATCTGCTGGCGAAGATGGACAAGGTTTCGCCGACAAGCTGTATGGATATGACCGCGAGCCGCGACACCATTCCCGCCTTTTACCGCGAATATGCCCGCGCCACGGTCGAACCCGGCTATCACCCCGATTTCGACGATATGCAAAGCCTGTTGCGTCCCGTTATCGGCACGTCTTTTCTGCTTGAGCATTATATTACGCGGCACGATTTTTACGGTGCGCGAAACATCATCATCACCAGCGCATCCAGCAAAACCGCCTTTGGCTTCGGTCATTTCCTGACCAATGACCATAGCGATAAATGCCGCGCCATCGGCCTGACCTCAAAAGGCAATAAAGCCTTTGTCGAAAAGACCGGCTGCTATGACGCCGTCTTCACCTATGACGAAATCGATCAATTGCCGCGCGCAGCCAGTGTCGTTTTTGATATGGCCGGCAATGCGGAATTGCGCGCCCTTGTGCATCAACATTTGGGCGATTTGATTGCCTATAGCGGCACGGTGGGGGCGACCCATTGGGAAGAGGGAGGACGCGACGCCGCCGACTTGCCTGGCCCGCGCCCGGTATTTTGGTCCGGCCCCGACGAAATTGCCCTACTGGCGCAAAGCGGTGAGGGCGACAATATTTTGAGCAAAATCAGTGCCCGCACCGTGCCGCTGATGATAAAAGCGGCGGGCTGGCTGAAGGTGAACACATATGACACGACAGAGCTAATTGAAACCGCCTATCTCGATGCTCTGGACGGCAATATGGCGGCCGAGGATGCGATTGTTTTTGATGTGAAGGGCCTGACGAAATGAAGCGCGCCTTTACAGTCTCGCTTGCAGTCGGGCTGAACCTTCTGGTTTTCTTGTTTTGGCTCGCGTTTTTCTCGCCGCGACCGCCTTTGATGACCGATGCCGCAGTACTGGCGGGCGATGGCAGCAAACCGGATTATTGCACGCTGGTGCCCCTCGACGGCACGGCCAAACAAGCCGATGAAATTGCCTGTCACCCACTGTTTCGTGGCACTTATTGTTGCTTGAGGTTTTTTCTATGACAATCAAGCAATCTACACCCGACACTACACATAAATTGCACGGCATGCTTATGTCGCCGTTTTCGATGAAGTTGCGGGCTTACCTGCGGTACCGCCGCATCCCCTTTCAGTGGTGCAATAATGCGCGTGCACATGAAATCGCCATGACGAAAGTCAGCACCTATATGGTGCCGGTGATTGAATATCCCGACGGCACATTCGAGAATGATTCAACCCCAATCATTGATAAGTTTGAAGCGAAAATTGCTGAACGCCGCACCGATCCTGAGAATGAAGCAGACGCTTTTCTCGCCTACTTGATCGAAGACTTCGCAGACGAATGGTTGCTCTGGCCCTTCTTTATGCATCGTTGGCGTTTGGAGGCCGACC
>JAKMCZ010000115.1 GCA_022428185.1 Alphaproteobacteria bacterium
ATCTTCTATCTTCTGGATAAAATGACAGCGCCAGGACAAGCGCGAGGTGAAGGCTGATAGATTACGTTTCCAGATTTTACTGTCGGCGGTGGATAATTGTTCACGCCGAGCCTGCACAGATTTCACAATTTCCCGCGCCGATAATGTGCCCCATGTCAGGTGCGCCGATAGCCGCGAACAATGAATTTCAGATAGCCCCGGTGCCGATAACCGGAACAGATACGCACTGCCTCTTTCGGTCAAAAAACTATGCAATGTTCTGATGCCGGCGCGCCGCCCACCGGCCTGCGTCAGCCCAGGCACATCGTCACCGAATAACGCATCATGTTTTGCCGGAATGTCACCAATCGGGATTGCGATCGGCAGCAAAGCATCAGGCTTTGGTGTCAGCGGGGCGGCCATGCGCTGGTTGCGCAACCTCGCCCAATCATCACGCTGGGGCAGACAGCGCACAATGCCATTTGTCGGAAATTCATCAAATCGAATGGCATGGGTGCGGCACCAGCGGCGCATCTCATCATCGCGCCGATACCCCCATAAATGACTGGTTTCTTCATGCGCATAAATGCCATCAATCACAAATTCCTTGCAAATATCATCACATATGTCGGTGATTGATCCGGTACGCACGACCAAAGGCTGACCAAGACTCGCGCAATCTTCCCTCAGTTCCGATAGGCTGTCATGAACAAAATGCCAATGGCGGCGCGCAGCAAAGGGCTGTCGCCAATAGTCGGGCTCGACAACATATAGCGGCAAAACTGGCAAGCCGACCGCACAGGCGGCGGCAAGCGGCGCATGATCATGTATGCGTAAATCGCGTTTGAACCAAGCCAGAGAAAGTTTTTGCGCCATCCCCCTTAGATAGCGATGCACGTTGCAAGATCAAGAGTAGGTTTGGCTTAGGCCGGGAAATTTACCCTTTGCCACGCCAAGGGATCAGCCGGAAAATTGCCCATCGCATTACCAGATCAAACAATAATCCAAGCAGGCCCATGATCAAAATTGTAACCCAGATCAATTCATAATCCGACACCGTCCGCGCAACATTTTCAATAAAGCCAATGCCGGTGGTTCCCGCCAACATTTCAGCCGCCACCAAAGTACCCCAACATACGCCAATCGAAATTCGGATCCCGGTCAAAATCTCCGGCATCGCATTTGGCAAAATCACATAGCGCAATATCTGTCTGTTTGATGCACCCAATGAATGTGACGCGCGGATTTTCGACAACTGCGTGCTTGATGCGCCGGTGCGCGCCGAAATCACCATGATGGCAAAGGCCACCATAAAGAGCAGAAAAATTTTGCCATCATCCTGAATTCCGAAAATAGTCAAAATCAGCGGTGCCCAGGCCAATGGAGGCACCGGCCGATACAGTTCAATCAGCGGATCAAAGAATGATTTAAAGAATCGTGAGACCCCCATATATATGCCCAAAGGCACACCAGCCAGCACCCCAAATGCCATCGCCACCAGAACCCGGAACATCGAATCCCAGATATGCCCATCCAGCATCGGAACCGAGCCGAGATAGACATCGCCCTTCGCCACTGCCAGCAACCAGTCTTTGTAATTTGATTTAAAATCAGCATTTGGATCATGCGTTCCATAGTTGCCGGGCAATACATCAACCAGCCCGTCCGGGATCAAAAAGCCAACCACATCAGCGATCGGCAGCCATTTCCACCACAAAAGCGTGGTGCCTTTATAACCGCCACCAGTTTCCAGATTCGGGTTTGCCAGTTGCGAAAATGTGGCGATTACATCGGTTGGCTTTGGCAACCAGCGGCCTGGCCCTTGTTCGGTGCATTGTGTGCGCGACTTTACCACGCCCTGACCTGGAAAAAACAATGTTTCGATCACACCCAGCCTGCCTTTCGCCTGATCGATCGCGTCAAACACAGCGATGCTGGCCTGAAGCACGCCGTCGAGCGCAGTTGCCGGGAAAATCGTGCCGTCATCGATCCGTTTGAAAATGCGGTCAACGGCTTTGACATAGGCACCACGTGTCGATAGCGCCGCTTCGTCGAGTGCGATGCTACCGTCGGGTGTTTTCAAGCCGTCGATTTGGGCCTTTGTCGCGGTGATAATTCTGACTGCTTCCGCAGGCAGATTGCGGATGCTCAAATACTCTTTGGCGATGGCTTGCAGGTCAGCTGTAACCGAGTCAAGCAAAACACCTTTGGCGGTAACCGGCAAGAGCGGGATCTCAACCTCAGATGTGCCCCATTTTGGCTGTTGCAGCGCTTCTTGACTTGTTACAAGAT
>JAKMCZ010000121.1 GCA_022428185.1 Alphaproteobacteria bacterium
TATCGGGGCGGCAACGGGGCAAACCTATACATTGACCAATGCCGGTTCGATTATCGCCGATAATGGCGCACTCGCGGTCAATATGAGTGGGGCCAATGTGCGCATGTCCAATAGCGGCACGATTAGCGCCACAGCATCGCCCGCCATTTTGGCAGGCGCGTCCTCGGTCATCGGTGTTTCAGGCACTGTTTCGGCGGGCGGCACCGTGCCGGTGGCTATTGCGTTGGAAGGGCGCGGGTCGATTGTCAATCTGTCTGACGGCGCGGTGATTGTCGGCACGATTTTGCCGCTCGATAGCGGCACTGATTATACTGATGCCGAAAAGCATCGTATCAATCTGTCAGGCGTTTCCAATGCCAGTTATTATTATGAGTTTCCGACCGACCAGTTCCGGCTGTTCGTTAATGATGCCGAGAAAACCGATGGCAGCGGGTTTTCGGCGGCGACCACCAATTTACAGGCAATGCCGCTTATCCATGCGCATCACGCGCAAGGCACACGCAATATCTGGCGGCAATTAGGACGCTTTAACGGCGATGGCGGCTTACGCTCATTTGCTTTTGCCGATGAATTGGAAGACGAACGGCGCAGCGACCGTCAATTTGATCTGGAAGGCGACCGCAACGGTTTTGTGCAAACCTTCCAGCAATCGGTGTTTGGCTGGTTTGAGGCCGAGCTTATTCTGGTTGCCAGCGAAAGCTCGTTTGAGCTCGATAGCAACACTTTTACCATTGATAAGAGCTATCAAGCGGCGGGTTTCGGCTTCAGCGATTTGTTGGCACTCGGGCCGTTTTCTTTATCGGCAATGGCGCTGACCGGTATCGGCCAAACCGATATGACGCGTCTTGTGTTGTCAAACACCGTCGTCGATGGGCGCTTTAACCTCAACTCGTCTTATGACTCGCTGTTTCTCGATGCGGCGTTTGAGGCGCTTTTCAATATGCGCGTCTGGGGTAAAAAAGGCCGTCTGTCGCGACGCAATCCATTCCGTATTAATCTTGAAATCGGTCTTGGCGGCTCTTTACACACTGAGAGCAATGATGGTTACTCCGAGCAAACCTACGTCTCAATGTCTGACAGTGATTTGCAATCAAATTCGGTCGGCGGGCGGATAAAAGTCGAATATGTCACGCGCAACCCCATTGCGAGGCAAAATATCCGAGCCTTTCTTGAGCTTGAGCAAAACATGTTTGAAACCACATCGGGCACGGATTTTTCTTATTCGGTTGAAGGCACCTCGCAATCGCTTGATGTCACGAGCGATGACCCGGCGCTCAGTTCAGTGGCGATCGGGGTGGTTTACGAAATTGATAACGACCTGATTGCGAGCCTCAGCTATACGGGCATGAGCGGCGATAAGGATAGCGAGGAAAACTCACTGGCCGTGGCGCTGAAATGGCGTTTCTAAAAAGCTGCTGACAAATGGACGCATTGGCATTTTTTTAGCAGAAAACGGGCGCAAAAACTGGCATAAGAAAGTCATGGGATTGCTATTGCAAACCACCGAAGGGCTACTATACTCCGCGCCAATAAGGCAAGACTTTCGGGTCTTATTGGTTGCTAAATCGAAAGAGCAAATGCAATGAACGACTTGCTGATAAGCTACTATCCAATTCTTATTTTCATGGCTCTTTCTGCCGTCATAACCGCTGCTTTGCTGCTTGTTCCGGCACTGGTCGCCCCGTCCAATCCTGACCCTGAAAAAAACGCACCCTATGAGTGCGGGTTTGAGGCGTTTGATGATGCGCGCATGAAGTTCGATGTGAAGTTCTATTTGGTCGCCATCTTGTTCATCATTTTTGACCTTGAGGTCGCTTTTCTGTTTCCATGGGCGGTCGCGTTTGGCGATATTGGCCTTTTCGGTTTCTGGTCGATGATGTTCTTTCTTGCCGTGCTGACCATCGGCTTTACCTATGAGTGGCGCAAAGGCGCCCTCGATTGGGATTAAGTCATGACAGAGCAAGACCTCAACCAGTTGAAAAAGAATTTACCGGCTCCGATGGCCGACCCTTATTACGAGCAGGTTTCTGACCAGCTTGCAGATAAAGGTTTTGTGCTGGCCTCGTCTGAAGATTTGATAAATTGGGCCCGCACCGGCTCGCTGCATTGGATGTTGTTTGGTCTCGCTTGTTGCGCCATTGAGATGATGCATATCCAAATGCCGCGTCTTGATATTGAACGTTACGGCGTTGCCCCGCGCGCCAGCCCGCGCCAGTCTGATGTGATGATTGTGGCCGGCACGTTGACCAATAAAATGGCTCCGGCTCTGCGCAAGGTCTATGACCAAATGCCGGAGCCGCGCTACGTCATCTCAATGGGCTCATGCGCCAATGGCGGCGGCTATTATCATTATTCCTATTCGGTGGTGCGTGGTTGTGACCGCGTTGTGCCGGTTGATGTTTATGTGCCGGGCTGCCCGCCAACGGCAGAAGCTCTGTTTTACGGTATTCTGCTGCTGCAAAAGAAAATCCGTCGCACCGGCACGATTGAGCGTTAGGACGGGATATGGCAGATATGCAAGCACTCTCTGAGCATATTGTCGGCGGCCTGGGCGACAAGCTGGCCGGACATGGGGTGACATTGGGCGAGCTGACGCTGGAAGTGAACCCGGGCGATATTGAAGCGGTGCTGCGGTATTTACGCGACGACCCTGATTGCGCTTTCACCCAGTTGATTGATATTTGCGGGGCTGATTACCCCAATCGCCCATTGCGTTTCGATGTTGTCTACCATTTGCTGTCGATGACCAAGAACGTGCGCGTGCGGGTTAAGCTGCAAGCGGGTGAAGAGACCCAAGTGCCGAGCGTCACCGGCCTGTTTGACGTTGCAAATTGGTATGAGCGCGAAGCGTTCGACATGTATGGCATTTTGTTTTCCGGTCATCCTGATTTGCGCCGCTTGCTGACCGATTATGGTTTTGAGGGGTATCCGCTGCGCAAAGATTTTCCGCTCACCGGTCATGTTGAAGTGCGCTATTGCGACGACAGCAAGAAGGTTATTCAAGAGCCTGTCTCGCTGGTGCAGGAATTCCGTGATTTTGACTTTGAAAGCCCGTGGGAAGGCGCACATGCGGCCGGTCTGGTGTCAGAAAACATGTTGCCCGGCGATGAAAAAGCCGGTGCCGCCGAGTCGGAGGAGGGTTAAGCATGTCGCAAGTGACACAAGACCCACAAGACGACCGCAAGTTTACGATTAATTTCGGACCGCAGCATCCGGCAGCGCATGGCGTATTGCGTTTGGTGATGGATTTGGACGGCGAGCGCGTCGAGCGCATTGACCCACATATCGGCCTTTTGCATCGCGGCACGGAAAAGCTGATAGAGCATAAAACCTATCTGCAAAGTGTGCCTTATTTCGACCGGCTGGATTATGTGTCGCCGATGAACCAAGAGCATGCTTTCGCGCTGGCGGTTGAGCGCATGCTGGGCATTGAGGTGCCAAAGCGCGGTCAATATATCCGCATGCTGTATTGCGAAATTGGTCGTATTCTCAACCATCTGATGAATGTCTGCACGCAAGCACTCGATGTTGGCGCGCTGACGCCGATTACATGGGGCTTTGAAGAGCGCGAAAAGCTGATGATATTTTACGAACGCGCCTGTGGCGCGCGACTGCATGCGGCTTATTTCAGGCCGGGCGGTGTGCATCAGGATTTGCCGCAAGCCCTGCTCGATGACATTGACGCGTTTTGCGACCATTTTTTGACCGTGCTTGATGATATTGAAGGGCTGTTGACCAATAGCCGTATCTTTAAGCAGCGCAATGTCGATATCGGCATTGTGACACCGGAAGATGTGCAGAATTGGGGCATGAGCGGTGTATTGGCGCGCAGTGCCGGTTTGGCTTGGGATTTGCGCCGCAGCCAGCCTTATGAAGCCTATAATGACATGACGTTTTCAGTGCCAATCGGCAAAAATGGCGACTGCTATGACCGCTATGTGATGCGCATGGACGAGATGCGCGAGTCGGTCAAAATCATGCGCCAGTGCATCGCCAATATGCCGAACGGACCGGTGTCGTCGATGGACGGCAAAATTGTACCGCCCAAGCGCGCTGAGATGAAGCAATCAATGGAAGCGTTAATCCATCACTTCAAATTATACACTGAGGGCTATCACGTGC
>JAKMCZ010000134.1 GCA_022428185.1 Alphaproteobacteria bacterium
TTCTTCTACTTGCGCACGGGTGATGAGGCAGGGGCGTAAATCATGCGTTACGAAATCCGCCGCCATGCCGCTTGATACGCCATTCAATACGTAAATCACCGCATCGGGCAGCAGCGCGCGCAAGGTAATGCCTTCATTGAGTTGCGCGACCCAAAAGGTCTTGCAACCGGCATCGGCCAAAGCGGTGGCGATTTCAGCCATGCCGAGGCCATAGCCATTGGCTTTGACCACAGCACTGGCTTCGGCTTTGCCGGCATTTTTTTGCATGGATTTGTAATTGGCCGCCAATGCCGCCAAATCAATTGTCAACTCGGCTTGGTCGCTCGCCGACATATCAGTCAAAACGTTCCGGCAGGCGGTCATCTTCCTGCAAATCGGTGAAGCGGGTAAAGCGGTCTTCAAAAGTCATTTTTGCCGTGCCGGTTGGGCCGTGACGATTTTTGGCAATGATTACTTCCGCCGTGCCGTCGACCGCATCCATTTTTTCTTTCCACGCAAAAAACTCTTCCGTGCCTTCTTGCGGCTTTTCGCGGGCCAGATAATACGGCTCGCGATAAACAAACATGACGATATCGGCATCTTGCTCGATAGAGCCGGATTCTCGCAAGTCTGAGAGCTGTGGACGCTTATCATCGCGCTGTTCAACTTGGCGTGATAACTGCGCCAGCGCCAAAACCGGCACATCAAGCTCTTTTGCCAGCGCTTTCAGCCCCTGAGTGATTTCCGTGACTTCCTGCACCCGGCCATCGCGCCCGCTCGAGGCACGAACAAGCTGCAGATAGTCAACAACAATCAGGCCCAGACCTTGCTGTCGCTTCAAGCGACGCGCCCGCGCCGCCAAAGTCGCTATCGGAATCGCGCCCGTATGGTCGATAAATAAGGGGGCGTCTTGGAGGTCGCGCGCCGCGCTGACCAAGCGGCTATATTCGTCTTCGTGAATATCGCCCTTGCGGATATTGGAGGACGACACGCCCGCTTGTTCAGCCAACATTCTTGTCGCTAATTGTTCAGCCGCCATTTCGAGTGAGAAAAAGCCGACCACGCCGCCATCTTTCACCTCTACCGAGCCATCGGGCTTGGTTTCAACATTGCCGCTTTGGCGCGCTTTCATAAAATCATGCGCGATGTTGAAAGCAATATTGGTGGCAAGCGCGGTTTTACCCATCGCCGGACGACCGGCAAGAATGACCAAATCGCTGTCTTGTAAGCCGCCGGTAATACTATTCAGCCCGTCAAAACCGGTGGAAATACCGGATAGGTTGCCGTCACGCTGATAGGCTTTTTCAGCCATTTCAATCGCGCCGGTCAGTGAGCTGTCAAAGGTCATAAAGCCTGAATTATGCGTGCCCTTTTCCGCAATATTATAGAGAGCCTGCTCGGCATTATCGATTTGGTCGTCCGGGTCTTCGTCAATGTCAGCATCAAAGGCGTGCCCAATCATTTCCTGCCCGACAATAATCAATAGCCGTCTGATGGCGAGGTCATAAATTGTCCGTCCATATTGTTTGGCGTTGGCAATGGTGGTCGCGTTGCTTGCCAAGCGCGCCAAATAACCGACCCCGCCTAGCGCGACCAGTCCTTCGTCCATTTCCAAATAGGTTTTCAATGTCACCGGCGAGGCGAGGTTACCATTGCCGACCAGCTTGCTGATGGCTTCGAAAATTCGCTGATGCACAGGGTCATGGAAATAAGCCGGTTTGAGAAAATCAGCGACCTGATCAAGCGCGTCATTATTGATGAGTAGCGCACCCAAAAGCCCTTGCTCGGCCTCAATATTATGCGGCACTTGCCGAAAATCGGCTGATTGCGGCTCGCTGGCAGGGTTGAGAGGTGTGACAGGTGTGTCGGACATAAGGAAACACTAGACAAGGGGAAGTGGACTGGCGACACAAAAAAACAGGCCTCGAAAAAAAACTTTCTCGAGGCCTGTTAGTAACGGGGAAAAGTCAGAACTAATCTGTCTTTTCTTCCTCATTGTCGCTTGACTCGTCTTCTGCTTCCTCAGCTTCGGGTGCAGTTTCTTCCTCAGTAGCTTCTTCCTCAGTAGCTTCTTCGGATACTTCCTCAGCAGCTTCTTCAGAAGCAGCAACCTCGACGGCTTCTTCGTCACTAGTGTCTTCGTCCAGATTAACCTCAACGCCATCATCGAACACTTCTTCGACAGCGATGGTTTCTTCTTCATCGGCTTGCTCGGCGGTGACATCTTCACCGGCCGCTTGCCGCTCGGCTTCTTCCTGCGTGCGTGCCACATTAACGGTCACATTTGATGTCACTTCGGGGTGCAGAATAACGCTGACCTCATGCAGTCCGAGAATTTTAATCGGTTGCGCCAGCACAACCTGATTGCGCGCCGTGTCAAAACCGTTCTCTGACAGCAACTCAGCAATATCGCGGGTGGTGACTGAGCCATAAAGCTGGCCCGTGTCGCCCGATTGGCGGATAACCACAAAGCTTTCGCCGTTCAGCTTACCGTCAACCGCTTCAGCGTCTTTTTTGCGGTCAAGATTGCGCGCTTCAAGTGTTGCGCGGTCTTCTTCAAAACGTTCAAGATTAGATTTTGTTGCGCGCAATGCTTTGCCTTGAGGCAACAAAAAATTGCGGGCATAGCCGTCTTTCACATTCACGACGTCGCCCATTTGTCCTAGCTTTGCAATGCGTTCAAGCAATACAATTTGCATGGTCTTACTCCTCGTCCCCTTCTGCATTAGATGGCTTGTCAGGGCGTTGGTTCAAACCGCGAAAATCAAAGCGGGTGTCCAACAATCCCATTAGGCTGACGGGGATAATCACCCAGGCCATCACGAAAATCAGAAAATAAAGCACGGCTAAAAGAAAGCCGCGTCCATTCCAGTGGCGGGAAATAGCATGAATAATCGCTAAACCCAATAAAAAATATGCGGCAAAAATATTGGCCGCCAGTGCGGCGCTCAGCACTGAGACCCAGCCCGATGTCAGGCCTGCACTGAGCATAAAAGTTGCCAAAGGCGCAACCAGCCAAAGCGGTAATTGCAACCGGTCATAATTTTCCTGCGGGCGCAGATTACGGTTGAGGCGCACCAGCAAGGCCTGTGCGATTTGCAAATTACCAAGCAGTAAAAGAGGCCAACTGGCAAAACCGGTAATCAGCATCACACTGGCAATCCACAGCATGTCGTCATTGCCTGACACGCCATAAACTTGCGCCAGTGCTTCTCTGATTTCCGGCGTTTGTTGAATGGCATTGGCGAAAGATTGCGGTAATCCTTCCGCACCGCCGGCAAGCATGAATAAAAATGTCGTGCCGAGGCCGGTCATGCCGAGCGCCAGCAGAATGATTTTTTGCAGCGGGAAAAAACTAAAGCCGTCATCATCGGTCGCGCGCGACATCAACGCTTGGCGCAATAATATGACGGTCGGCACAAGAAAAGTGATTAAGAAAACCAAAGCCAAAGGCGGGGTTAAAATCAACCCGGTCAGTAGGGCGGTCACCGCTGCGACCAATATGGCTTGCGCGACACCGAATGATAGACCGATGAGCGCGATTGGCAGAGGTGCGAACGGCATAAAAATAAGAGCGGCGAACAGCATGAAACTGCCGATCGCCGCAAAAGCTATTCTTAATAATTGGGCATTTGCCATGCGCCCGACCCCAAAAGGGCTTACTGATCTAACGTGTAAGGCATCAGCGCAAGAAAACGCGAACGCTTGATGGCACGAGCCAATTCACGTTGCTTCTTGGCCGAAACGGCGGTGATACGGCGCGGCACAATTTTGCCGCGTTCTGAAACATAGCGTTGCAGCAGACGCGTATCTTTATAATCAATCTTCGGGGCATTGCTTCCCGAAAACGGACAGGATTTGCGGCGGCGGCCGAAAGGACGACGACCCTGGCTCATGATGCTTCCTTTCGATAATTGTCATCATCGCGGCGTGAGCTACGACGCTCATCGCGATTTTTATTACGCATTTGAATGGATTCATCGGTTTCGTGCTCATCAACCCGCAAGGTCATGTGGCGAATAATGTCATCATTCAGGCTGATGCGTCGTTCCAGTTCGGAAACCGCCGCATGGTCAGCTTCAATATTGAGCAGCGTGTAATGACCCTTGCGGTTCTTCTTGACGCGATAAGCGAGCGATTTCAGCCCCCAATATTCAGTTTTGGTAATTTTGCCGCCATTGTCTTCCAACACGGCTTGCGCCAAATCAACAAGCCCTTCGACCTGTTGTGCGGAAATATCTTGGCGGGCAATAAAAATGTGCTCGTAAAGAGCCATAGCCTCTCTCCTTTTAATTTTCGGCGCCGAGCCTCTTGCGAGCTATCTTCCAAAGCGGAGAGGCTCACAGACACGCGAGAGCGGAGACAAGGGATACCGGACCATTCCTAAAGGTTCGTTTATCGAACCCTCTATCCTTTCAGCCTCCAGCCGAAACAATCAAGCGGGTGATACTATGGACAGCGGGGCTTGGCAAGAGGGTTTATGCCCTCTAAAAGAACCGCCATAGGAGAGGGCATCAATCATGACAAAAGCTTTTGTTTTTCCCGGACAGGGAAGCCAAACCGTGGGCATGGGCCAGGCTCTGGCCGAGGCCTATCCGGAAGCGCAGGCGGTTTTTATGGCCGTCGATGATGCGTTAGAGCAAAAGCTCTCCGATTTAATGTGGAACGGGCCGGAAGATGAACTGACCCTGACCGAAAATGCCCAACCGGCATTGATGGCGGTATCAATTGCCACCATGCGCGTGCTGGAAGCGCGCGGGCTTGTGCTTGCCGAAGCTGCCTCGCATGTCGCCGGGCACAGTCTGGGCGAATATTCAGCGCTCACCGCTGCCGGTGCGTTGCGGCTTGAAGATACGGCGCGCTTATTGCGCTTGCGTGGGCAGGCCATGCAGCGCGCTGTGCCGGTCGGGGTTGGTGCAATGGCCGCTTTATTGGGGGTGGATTTTGATGCGGTGGCCGCGATTGCCGATGAAGCAACCAATAGCGATGAAATTTGTGCCGCCGCTAATGACAATGCCAATGGGCAAGTGGTTATTTCAGGCCACGCCGCCGCTGTGGCGCGGGCGTGTGATTTGGCGAAAGAGCGCGGAGCCAAACGAGCGATGGAATTGCCTGTCAGTGCGCCGTTTCATTGCGCATTGATGCAACCGGCGGCTGATGAAATGCAAGCTGCGTTGGCTGAAACCGAGATTTCTGAACCTGTAGTGCCCGTCATAGCCAATGTCGTTGCTAAGGCAGTAAGCGATGCTGACGCCATTCGCGATTTGTTGACGCAACAAATTACCGGCTCGGTGCGTTGGCGCGAGTCAATGATTTGGGCGGCTGATAATGGCGTCACTGAATTGGTCGAAATAGGCAGCGGCAAAGTATTGACAGGCATGGCAAAGCGGATTGACAGTCGTTTATCAGCGCAGGCTTTGAACAATGCTGACGATATTGACGGGTTTTTGGCTTAAAATTTCAGCCTAAAGGGGAAGACAATGTTTGATTTAAGCGGAAAAAACGCATTGGTGACCGGCGCTTCCGGCGGTATTGGGCGCGAAATTGCCAAGCAGTTGCATGCGGCGGGGGCCAATGTCGGCCTAGCCGGAACGCGCGAAGCGGTGTTGCAAGAACTGGCCGATGAGTTAGGCGATGGCGCGCATGTGCTGGTCGCTGATTTATCATCTGCCGAGGGGGCGGCCTCATTGGCAGCAAATGCCGAAGAGGCGATGAGCGGGCTCGATATTTTGGTTAATAATGCCGGTATTACGCGTGATAATCTGGCCTTGCGCATGAAAGATGAAGATTGGGAAGCGGTGCTGTCGGTCAATCTGACATCAAGCTTCCGCCTTATC
>JAKMCZ010000146.1 GCA_022428185.1 Alphaproteobacteria bacterium
GCTGGAAGTCACGCCGCAAAGCCTGCGCCTCAGAAAACGCTATTTGCTGGAGCATGAGCGCAAGAAATTCAGAAAACAAATGGAAGAAGAAAGCGGCTAATTCCGCCTAATTCGAAACCGTCCGAAACCCGATATGGCTGGTCGGCAATCCGGCTTCTTGAGCTTGGCGCGCTGCCGCACGATAACGACGGCAATAATTGGGGGCGCATAAAAATGAGCCGCCCTTAATCGTATAAACCGCCTCCGCGCCATTTTGTGACACTTTGCTGTCAGTCCATTCCCAGACATTGCCAATCATGTCATAGAGGCCGAACTCATTGGCCGGATAACACCCGACCGGCGCGCGTTTGGCATAGCCGTCAGCCGCCGTATTTTGAATCGGAAAACTGCCCTGCCATGTATTGGCCATTTCCGCGCCCTCTGGCGCGCGCTCATCGCCCCACACATAAATCGTCTCGGCACCGGCATTGGCGGCATATTCCCATTCCGTCTCATTGGGCAGACGCCGCCCGGCCCATTTGGCATAGGCCTGCGCGTCACGATGCGACACTTGCACCACCGGCTCGAGCATGCGCGCTGCCAGCGAACTTTCAGGGCCATCAGGGTGACGCCAATTCGCACCGGCCACAAAATGCCACCAGCTTGGATTGTTTATATTTGGCATACGAAACACCACGCCCCCCGCTTCGCCAAAGCCCGGCTGAGCGCGTTCGGCATCGGTCACATAGCCGGTCGCCTCAACAAAACGGGCAAAAGCGGCATTGGTGACTTCCGTCGCGTCCATGTCGAAAGCCGCCATGGTCACTTTTCGCGGCGGGCCTTCCTCGGCATAAGCCGGATGCGCGCCCATGGTGAAGGTGCCACTCGGCACACCAATCGGTGCGCTTTCAGCAGGCGTGCAGTCGGCCGCTGCCCTTATTTTATCACTGGCTTTCTCGTTAGGCTCGCAGCCATAAGCCAGAAACCCCAGCAGTAAAGTGCCGCCAAGCATCAAAATTTTTTTTCTTGTTTCGTTATCATACGTCACAAGCCAAGGCCTTCTTAATTCGTTTCACTCCGGTCAGAGTCAATATTGTATAATTCGATACGCGCATCAAGACGCCTCGCGCGCTTCCATTAAAGAGGAAAACCGCCCGACCGCCGTTAAAATGCGGCCAATCGTAAATCAATTGAGTGACTGCATTGCCTCTTGGATGTCACGGCCATAGCTATTTTCGGTGAGCGCAGAATCAATCTGCGCTTCGAGCGGCACAAACTGACTGACCGGCAACTCATTATCCGTACGCGCATCCGCCGCCGGGTCTTCTCCTGTGCGCTCATCATCGCTTGATGTATCGCCTTGCGTGTCTCTTAGATTATCACCCAAAGGCTGCAAGCGGGTTTCTTCGAGGTCCACTTCAACATCTAAAGTGCGCTGCTCACCGCCATCAAGAGCGACAATGGTCAGCTCAATCGCATCGACATTTTGCGGTGCATCAATCGTCAATTCACCGGTTTCGGCATTTACCTGCACCCAATCTGGCGCGGCGCTGCCATCCTTTTGGCGCACCGCATAGCGGGTTGCGCCTTCGCGCGCATCATCGGTAATTTCAATTTTAACGCCATCGGTTTCATTAACCATTCGCATCAGTTTCAACGCACCGCTGGGCGCAGCTTCTGAAGTTTCGCCAAAGACAACGCGACCATCGTTCAGCACATCCACTGTTGATGAGGACGGATTGGCGTCACGTGTCGCCCCAGTCGGCCGTGATAGCGGCGTGTTTTCGACAATGGCTTGGGTCGCATCATTGGTCGAATTTGTCGCCGCATTATTTACAACTTTATCATCGGCAATTTGGCGACCCGTGTCACTTTCACCCTTAATCATGGTCGGGTCGAGCACCAGATCAATGGCGCGCGAATTGCCTGCCCCATCCTCAGCCACGACGCGCATCTCAAATGGCTGCGAGCCCGGCGGCGGGTCGGCGGTCGTCAGGCCGGTATTGCGGTCAACCTTAACCCAGCTTGGCAGCGGCGAGCCATCGGCCAGCTCACCCGTAAAGAGCTCGGCGGGGTCACTCGCTTCATCGGTGATTTGCACAGCAATTTCGCGGCCCTCGACTTTTAAGTCAATGACGCGAATATTGCCTGAAATATCAAGTTGCGAGCTGGTTTTTGCATTCATCCAGCTATCATCGCCCAGACCGGCATTATCATCAGCCAGTGGCAGCGCGTCACGCCCGCCCATTTGCGGACGGTTGAGCTCATTATTGATTTGTCGGTTCGCGCCCTCATCTGCCGATAGGCGCATCACGGGCGGCAAGTCGTGCGGATTTAATTCCGGTTTGGTTTCCTCAGGCTTTTCAAATTTCCGCTCTATAGGCTCCGGCGCTTCCGGGAATTCAACCCGCTCAATCACCGGCTTCATAATATTAATATAAAATGACTTGGTATTGCTCAATTGACCGCCATCTGTCGCAGTGATGGTGATTAAATGACGACCGGCCTGTGAGGTGGTGCCTGTAATCTTGTCGACGCCGTTCCATGTCAATCCGTCAGGCAGGCCCTCAATCGCATAGGTGAGTTGCCCGTGATCAGGAATATCGTCAAAGCTCGCACCAGTTTGAGAGCCGACAGGGTTCGGCTTGTCGGTCAGGCGTGAAAAATTATTCAAGCGCGGGTCGAAGCGGTCAATATCAGCGAAAATATTCTCGGCAATCAGCGAAATGGGCTTAATTTCCTCGCCAGGCGGACGCTGGAAGTTGCCTATCTTGCCCACGACGTCAGGTCGATCATTTGTTGGCACGACGATAATGGTTATTTTTCCGGGCTCAGACGTCATGCCATTTGCGCTAATGGTATAATCAATAATATTGGCCGGTGACTGATTATCGACATCATAGAAATGTTGTTGCGGCGTGAACTCAAAATGACCATTGGCCAGCGGCGTCAAGACCCCGCGCGCCGGTTGGCCATCAAAGTCAAAAGACAAATTGGCAATCGTGCCGGATTGACCCTGCAGACCGACACCCTCGCTTGGCCTTGTGACGAGCAGGCTGTCTTCACTAATCGTATAGGTTCTATCTTGCGCCACAAGTTGGCCGAGAATAATGCGGTTGGGGGTTTCACTATCCAGAGAAGTCGGATCAACCGACGCGCCATCATTCACTGTGAAGGTGAATTCATCATAATTCAAATCAGAGGCTTTTGCGTCAGCCAGATAAACCAAACGATTTAAGTCTGCCGCTTGAATATCAAAACCGGCTTGCGGGTCGGTGATTGTAATTTCCCAGGCCGCCTCGAGCGCCATACCGTCCACCGCAAAGGCTTTGCCATTGGCGCGCGGATTGGACGGCAAATCAACTTCGCTTGGCAGCAGATATAATTTGCCGTTTTGCGGCGCGGTCAGCAAGGTCACATGCGACAGCACATCGCCGTCAGCGCTGTCCTCAAAGGCGAATTCATCGCCATTAAACACCACCGGCATTTCACCAATAATCGCCACAAATTGATCCGATGATGTCGGCGGGTCATTGACCGGCGTGACGTGAACGGTCATAGCGCCAATATCGCTATCGTCTGTGCCGTCACTGACGGCATAAGTGAAAGCCGTGTAGTCATCGCCGTTATCATTGAGAGCCGGCGTGTATGTCAAAAGACCTGATTCAATATTTGCCCGACTAATGCGTAAGGGGGCGGTAATTGGCGCGTCATTGCCCTGCCCGTCACCAAGCGTCAATGTTCCATCATTGGGAAGCTGGGTGATTAAAACGCTCGCCATCGGGTCATTATCCAGGTCAACATAATTAAAGTCGTCCAAGACAAACACATAAGGTGTGTCTTCAGGCGTCGTCACATCGGCAATATTGGGACGGTCGTCGCCTGTATTATCGGTTGTGCCCATATCATCAATAATCTGAGGCCGCGTGTTTAGGCCGGTAATGGTGATCGTCGCCGTATTGTCAATGATGTAGGTTTCACCATCAGCCAAATCGCCATCGGCAATCTTATAGGCAATGGCGATTTCAACCGCATTATCTGCCGCGAGATCGCCAAAGGCCTGCGGGGTCACTGTCAGCGTCGCGCCGATGAGGCTGTAAGCCTGCGTCGGAACTTCATAATCCTCAACCGGCGTGTCGAAGCCCATAGCAGCATGTTGCTCACAGTAAACATAAAGTGTCGGCGTGGCGTCAGTGACGGCAACCGTCGTCCTGCCCGTCTCGTCATCAATGGTGACACCATTTTTATATTCATCGCCGCCGCCATGTATGCCGTCCGCAGTCTCAGACAAACGCACAGGGTGATCCGTCGCGCCAGACCAATCAAAGATATATGTCCGGCCAGGATTAAGAGCAAAGCCCTCCGCAGCAACAGCCGCATCATCAATTAAGTAAAGACCACTATCCGCCGTAACCATAACCCGCGTCGTGCCAGTGCGCGTAAATGTGGCAATCGGCTCGT
>JAKMCZ010000150.1 GCA_022428185.1 Alphaproteobacteria bacterium
TCGAGCCCGTCAGCCGGACCGATGACAAATAGCGCAGTGCCGCGATTGGTATCGCGCCAATCGCTCAGCCGGTCAGCCAGTTGGCGGCTCGACCAATTTTCACCACCCTCGTCGAGCATGACTACCAAGCCATCATGGCGGTCGAGATGGGCGGCCATTGCGGCCTGCGTTTTGGTCGCTTTTGCCTGTTCTTTGAGTTCAGTGAGGTGCAAGCCGTCAAAGCCAATGCCGCGTCCGGCTTTTTGTATCCGCGTGGCATAATCATCATAAAGGGGCGCCTCATGGGTGCCGCGTATTTGGCCGACGGCCAGAAGACCCAATTTCATTGGCCCGGTCTCATTGTCGTGATGCGCGCGGCGCTAGGCCGTCAGTCCGGCTGTTTGACCCGATTTGTCAGGGTCTGGATTATAGGCTTCGGCCTCAGCCTCTGTGGCCCACATTTTTTCAATGCCGTAAAACTCGCGCACTTCCTCGCGGAAAATATGCACCACCACATCACCGGCATCGACCAGCACCCAATCGCCGGTGCTTTTGCCTTCGGAGCGGACATCTTTTTGCCCGCTGGCTTTCAGCTTGCGCATTAAATGGTCAGCCAGCGCACTGACATGGCGTTGTGAGCGACCGGTGGCGACCACCATATGGTCAGCCAAAGCCGATTTACCGCTGAGATTTATGGTTACGATATTCTGCGCCAGATCATCGTCTAGGCTGGTCAGAACCATTTTGTGAAGCGCGCCGTCATCAAGATCGGGGCGTTTCGTTGCTGCCTGTGGCGCCTTTGCTGTTTTAGCTTTGGCCTTTGGCTTTTTGTCAGTCAGAGCGTCTTCCTCATTTGGATTGACGGTTCAAATTTAGCGTCGCGCTACACCGTTAGATTAACCCAAATTGGCGGCTCAATTCAATCGCCGTTTTTACGCAGGCGCGATGAGGCAAGCGTGGAGCGTTTGCCATTGAGCATGACCCAAGCGGGGGCTTGATAAAGCGCTAATTGGGCGGCGTTCTCGCTGCCAAGTCGCGCCCAGTCGAAAGCGCGCGCTGCCGGTGATAGAGCCGCTTTATGCGCCGCACCGGGGCGCGGATAAACCGCCAGCGGTATTGTGCGCATCAGCCCTTGCCAGTCTTTCCAGCGATGTAAATCGGCCAGATTATCGGCTCCGATAAGCCAGATGAAATCGACATGTGGCAGCGCGGCTTTTAGGGCATGCACCGTATCAATGGCGTAATGCGTGCCCAGCTTGGTCTCCTCATCGCTAATGATGAACCTTTTATCATCGGCCAGTTGGCGCACCGCCGCTAACCGCTCGGTCATGGCTTGCGGCTGATGTGGTTTGAGCGGATTTTGCGGTGCCACCAGCCACCACACATAATCGACCTTTAAGGCACGCAAAGCGGCTTTGGCGACGGTGACATGGCCTTGATGCGGCGGGTCAAAACTGCCGCCGAACAAAGCCACTTTAGCGCCGTCAAAAAACGTTACCATTGGCCTATTTTGGGCGCGTCTGGCCGCTGCCGCGCACCGCATATTTGAAACTGGTCAATTGTTCTAGCCCGACCGGACCGCGCGCATGAAAGCGTCCCGTGGCAATACCGATTTCCGCTCCCATGCCGAACTCGCCGCCATCGGCGAATTGGGTCGACGCATTATGCATGACGATGGCGCTGTCGACACGATTGAGAAACGCCTCTGCCGCTGCCGGATTTTCGGTGATGATGGCTTCGGTATGGCCCGAGCCATATTGGGTGATATGCGACACCGCTTCGTCCAAACCGGCTACGGTTTTCACCGCAATCACCGCATCGAGATATTCTTCATACCAGTCTGCTTCAGTAGCGGCGGTAACCCGCGCATCGATTTTTTGCGCTGCCGCATCGCCGCGCACGGCGCAATCGGCTTCCAAAAGAGCGGTGACCAAGGGAGCTAAATGAGTTTCGGCGCAAGCTGCGTCAACCAGCAAGGTCTCAGCCGCGCCGCAAATGCCGGTGCGGCGCATTTTGGCGTTTAACAAAACCGCGCGCGCCATATCAAGCTCGGCCTCGGCCTCGACATAAACATGGCAAACGCCGTCCAAATGAGCGAATACCGGTACCCGTGCTTCTTCTTGCACACGTCCGACCAGCCCTTTGCCGCCGCGCGGCACAATCACATCAATATTGCCATCCAATCCGCCCAACATCATGCCGACAGCGGCGCGGTCGGGCGTATCGACGATTTGAACGCAATGTGCGTCCAGTCCGGCGGCTTCGAGCGCGCGGGCAAAACAACCATGTATCAGCCGTGCCGAATTTTGGATTTCAGATGAGCCGCGCAAAATAACCGCATTGCCCGATTTCAGGCACAGGGCTGCTGCGTCGGCAGTCACATTGGGACGACTTTCATAAATCACCCCGATAACGCCCAGCGGTACCCGCACACGGGTAATATCCAGCCCACTATCAACCTGCCATTGCGCGATGCTTTGCCCGACCGGATCGTCGAGCGTAATTATTGCTTCCAGCGCTTGCGCAATGCCCTCAAGGCGCGCTTCGTCCAGCATGATGCGGTCGAGCCGCGCTTGGCCGACTTCTTGCGCCGCCGCCAGTTTCATATCTTCGCCATTGGCGGCCAGAATATTTGCTGCATCGGCGCGCAATTCATTGGCGGCGTTTTGCAGGGCAGCATTTTTTTCAGCCGTTGACGCGGTGGTTAATTGGCGTGCGGCGTGGCGCGCTCTCACGCCCAAGGCCGCCATCATGGCGGTCAAATCGTCAATTTTTTGCGCTTCGCTCATCGCCTGTCCTCTCACTCAATCTTTATCTTCGGTCTTATCGCTATTGGGTGCCACCGTCAGCACCATATCGTCGCGATGCACCATTTCGGCGCGCCCGCGATAGCCCAGTTCGGCTTGCATCGCCTCGCTGGTCAAGCCAATCATACGCTGTGCCTCAGTGCTTGCATAGGCGCTGAGGCCGCGCCCGATTTCGCTGCCGTCAGGAGCCATCAGCGCAACACAATCGCCGCGCTCAAAATGACCCGCCAGTCCGGTCAAACCGACCGGTAAAAGCGACTTGCCCGCCTGCAATGCGCGCACCGCGCCCGCATCCAAATGCAGCGCACCACCCGGTTGCAAACCACCGGCAATCCATGCCGCGCGCGCGCTATGGGGATTGTCATGCGCTTGAAATAATGTGTGGCGTGCGCCCTCTATCAATGCCGATATCGGTGCCGAGGGACGTCCGCTGGCAAGCACCATATGGCAGCCGGCGCGTTGGGCGATTTGCGCCGCTTGCAGTTTGGTCACCATACCGCCCGAGCCATAGCTGGAGCCGGTGCCGCCGGCCATCGCTTCAATCTTGGCGTCCACTTGGCTGACATTGGCGATGAAATTGGCCTGCTCATGCGCGCTCGGGTCGGCATCGTAAAGCCCGTCAATATCGGACAATAAAATCAGACAATCGGCTGACACCATGGCGGCGACGCGCGCTGCCAAGCGGTCATTATCGCCATAACGCAATTCTTGTGTCGCAACCGTGTCATTTTCATTGATGATCGGCACCGCGCCATGCACCAACAATGTGGTCAGGGTTTGGCGCGCATTCAAATAGCGACGGCGTTGCTCCGTATCTTCGGCGGTCAGTAAAATTTGCGCTGCGGCAAGTTGTTGTTGGCCTAAAGCGGCCTGCCAGCCCTGCGCCAGTTCAATCTGTCCGGCGGCGGCGGCGGCTTGGCTTTGTTCCAATGTTAATTGATGGCGCTCAAGACCCAGCGCCGCGCAGCCCAGCGATACCGCGCCCGATGTGACCACAATCACTTGCTTATCAGAATTTTTGAGCGCGGCAATGTCCCCGGCCAAGGCTGCCAGCCAGTCATGATTGAGCGCCTCGTCCTTCAGCAGCAGCGAGGAGCCGATTTTGACAACCAATATGCTTGCCTTGTCGATAACCTCAAAGCCCACCAGCGTTTGATTTTCTTGGCTCATTGGTCGCGCTCCTTGTTTTGAAGCGGATGCCAATCAGTGCCATCGGTTTGCGCGTGGCTGTCAGAAACGGCGATGTCGGCATCTTGCATGCCGTCAATATGGTGCGCCAAAGCATCGAATAAATTTTGCAGCCCGGCGCCGCTCACCGCTGAGATACACATTGGCGTCGCAGTGGCCGCGCCGCCCTCATCTGCT
Source organism: Alphaproteobacteria bacterium (assembly GCA_022428185.1). Taxonomy (GTDB): domain Bacteria; phylum Pseudomonadota; class Alphaproteobacteria; order RS24; family RS24; genus UBA8337. Next base: position 4,152 of record JAKMCZ010000150.1, read on the forward strand.
AATTCGGCGCATAGCGCGTCCAGCCGCTCTTGCGGTAGCGCATCGCATTTGGTTAAGGCCAGCAATTCGGTTTTTGCCGCCAGCCCGTCATCATAGGCAGCCAGTTCGCGGCGAATTGTGCGATAAGCCTCGACAATATCGTCTTGGGTTGCATCAATGAGATGCAAAAGCGCCGCGCAACGCTCGACATGACCCAAAAACCGATGCCCCAAACCGGCCCCTTCGGCGGCTCCGGCAATCAGCCCGGGAATATCAGCCATGACAAATTCACGACCCGCGTCGCGTCCGCTTTTTCGGTCGGGCGGGCCAACAACGCCCAAATTAGGGTGCAGTGTGGTGAACGGATAATCTGCAATTTTCGGACGCGCACGGCTCATCGCCGCCAGTAAGGTCGACTTGCCGGCATTGGGCAGGCCGATAAGCCCGATATCGGCGATCAGCTTCAAGCGCAACCAAATCCACGCATCGCGGCCTTCTTGACCGGGATTGGCATGGCGCGGCGCTTGGTTGGCCGGCCCCTTAAAGCGCGCATTGCCGAAGCCGCCATTGCCGCCCTTAGCAAGGGTGACGCGTTGGCCGATATCGGTCAAATCGGCCAAAAGGGTTTCATTATCTTCAGCAAAAATTTGTGTGCCGA
>JAKMCZ010000153.1 GCA_022428185.1 Alphaproteobacteria bacterium
ATTTGCGCTCCGTGCGCGACGGCGCGGTGTATCTGGTCAATGGCAATCATTTCTTCAATCGACCGGGGCCACGGCTGCTGCAATCGGCGCATATTGTGGCCGAGATTTTGCACCCCCACGTATTTGCTGCCGAAAACCTCAACACCGGTTGGGTGCGCCATGCTTGAGTTGTCGCATATCCAATTTATGGCAGGTGACAAGGCGGTGCTGCAAAACATATCAGCCGATTTTCCGGCCGGAGAAGTGACAGGCATTATCGGCCCGAATGGTGCAGGTAAAACGTCTTTATTGCGCGTCGCCGCCGGTTTGGTGCCGCCATCGGGCGGGACAGTGCGGGCAAAAGGCGATTTTAACGATTCGGCATGGCGGGCGCAAAACATCGCCTATATGCCGCAATTTCAATCGGTCGCATGGCCGATAAGCGTTTATGAATTGGTGCAATTGGGCTTGCTGCCCTTGCGCTTGAGCCCGACTGATGCCGAAGCGCGCATCGCCGCCGCGCTCAATGATTGCGGCATGAGCGGCTTTGCCGAGCGGCGCATTGACAGTCTGTCGGGTGGCGAAAAAGCGCGGGTTTATTTGGCCCGACTATTGGCGACGGGCGCCGATATCATGCTGTTGGACGAACCGGTGCAGTCGCTCGATGCGGCGGGGGCATTGGCGGTCATGGAATTATTATGCGCCCAAGCTTTGGCAGGCAAGGCGGTGATTGTGGTGATGCATGAGCTCAATCTGGCGCAGCAATTTTGCGACCGGTTGGTGGTGATGCAAAACGGCACGCTGGCGCTCGAGGGTGTGGTGCAACATGTCTTGTCGCCGGCGCAGCTTCGGCCTATCTTCGGGGTTGAGTTCGAGCAATTGGCAGGCGGCCATTTGGTGCCGCAAAGCCCGCTTGATAAACGGCAAAAGCCTGATTGAGGATTTGCTCGAGGAAACAATAAGGAGAGCTAATGGCGCGGCTGGCAGTCGAAAATCTGGTCAAACGCTTTGGTGCATTGGAAGCCGTCAAAGGCGTGTCGCTGGCTTTAGAGCCGGGACGCTCGCTGGCGCTTATCGGCCCGACAGCGGCAGGAAAATCAGTGCTGCTGAAATGTCTGGCCGGGCTGTATGCGCCGGAAGAGGGGCGTATTTTGGTTGACCGCGCCGAGGTCGGGGTCACCGATAGCCGCCCGTCTGAATTAAATGCCCGCATCGGCATGCTGTTTCAGCAAAACGCCTTGTTTGACAGTCTGCCGGTTTGGGAAAATATTGCTTTTCGCCTGATTGCCAATGGCATGGCGCGCGATGAAGCACGCGCTAAAGCGGAAGCCCTGCTGCCGCGCGTCGGCCTGCCTGCCGCAAATGCTGATTTATTTCCGGCTGATTTATCGGGCGGTATGCAAAAGCGTGTCGGTTTTGCCCGCGCCATTGCGACCGAGCCGGATATTTTGCTGCTCGACAACCCGACCGCCGGACTTGACCCCATTTTGGCAGCGCGGGTTGATGGTATGATTTCTGATTTGGCGCGCGAAAGCGGCGCATGTGTTATCTCGGCGACCGGCAATATGGTGGGCATCACTGAAGCTTATGATGAGATTGCGGTGATGCATGATGGCGTGTTGCGCTGGCATGGGGCGGCCAATGAGGCTGCGACCGCTGATAATGCGTGGCTGCGGCAATTGCTTGACGGCAGTCGCGATGGCCCCATTTCTACTCTAACCTCTGCCGCATAACGGCACGAAAGGAAATCGCATGTTTCGATTATCGAGAAAGGCCGAAATGGTCAGTGCCGATGCCGCTTTACCGGGCCGCGCCCAAACCATGCCGGTTCCGGCCAAACATTATGTGCTTGGCACTGATATGGTTGCACCGTGGCCGCAGGGTATGGAAGTGGCGATTTTTGGTATGGGCTGCTTTTGGGGCGCGGAGCGCAAGTTTTGGCAGGCCGAGGGCGTATATTCGACACAAGTCGGCTATGCGGCAGGCTTTACGCCCAATCCGAGCTATGAAGAAGTATGCAGCGGTCAGACCGGTCATAATGAGGTGGTGCAAGTGGTGTTTGACCCGAGCAAAATCTCGCTCGCGGAAATCTTGCAAATTTTTTGGCAGAGCCATGACCCGACACAAGGCATGCAGCAAGGCAATGATGTCGGCACGCAATATCGCTCAGGCATTTATTGTCTTAATGCAGAGCAGAAAGTGGCCTCTGAGACGAGCCGCGATATGTTTCAAGACAGGCTGAGCGCCGCCGGATATGGCGCGATTACCACTGAGATTATCGACGCGCCGGAATTTTATTATGCCGAGGATTATCACCAGCAATATTTGGGCAAAAACCCAAACGGTTATTGCGGCTTGGGGGGCACGGGCGTGTCTTGTCCTATCGGTGTTAGCGCCTAGAAATCACGCGTCAGTCGCGCCATAAAGCGGCGGCCTTCACCGGGGAAGTAACGGTTTTCATCACGCCAATGGTCGGCGCGTTTGGCATATTCCTCGTCGAGCAGATTGTCGATGCGCAAGCTGAAGCGCGATTGACCGGAAACAATATATTCGGCAGTCAGCGCGAAAACATCATGTCCGTCATATTCCTCGTTATTTGAGGCATCCATGAAATAGCTGCCGACATGCTCCCAATCAAAATTCAAATAGGTGCGTTCATTATACTTGTAGCGCAGCGAGGTGTTCGCCAATGTTTCGGGCGCACCATCAATCGTGTTTCCGTCTGAAATCGCTTCACCTTCATGCGTGTCGCCGGTGATTACATTGTCGAAAGCGTATTCGTGCTGGGCAAAGGTCAGATTGGTCGCCAGAGTCCAATCGCGCGCCAACATCCAATTAAGGCTCAATTCGACCCCCAT
>JAKMCZ010000163.1 GCA_022428185.1 Alphaproteobacteria bacterium
TGGGAAAAAGCCGGCATTGTCTCGGACTTTTAGGGTTTCTTATTTTTTCGGCGCAAGCGCCGTGGTGGGAACCCGGCTCGGATATCGGCTATCACGCGGGCACGCAAGGTTTCTTAATCGGTGAGGTTGTCCGTCGTATTAGCGGCAAAACATTGGGGCAATTTTTTCGTGATGAAATTGCCCGACCGCTCAATGCCGATTTTCATATCGGCGTGCCCGACACGGTGTTCGACCGCATCGGGCGGTTGATACCGTTTGGCGATGGTGGGCCTGATGAAGATATTAAAGGTGACAGCATCGCCGCGCGCACGTTCAAAAATCCGTTCTCACCGGCTGAGCATAGCTGGACGGAGGATTTCCGCCGCGCTGAATTGCCTGCCTTGAACGGGCATGGCAATGCGCGCTCAGTGGTGCGCACGCACACACCGCTTGCGTGCGGCGGTTCGGCTTTCGGGGTCGATTTATTGTCGCCCGAAACCGCCGCTTCGGTCATGCGCCCGCGCATTTCGGGCGAGGATATGGTGCTGAAAGTGCCAATGACCTATGGCTTGGGCTACGGGTTGGTGTCCGAAAAAGTGCCGCTTTCGCCCAATAAGAATACCTGTTTTTGGGGCGGCTGGGGCGGCTCGCTGGTGGTTGTCGACCAAGACGCGAAAATGGTGTCGGCTTTTGTGATGAATAAAATGGGCGGCGGGCGCACCGGCGATATGCGCGCCATTACCCTATTGCACACGGCACTGGCAGCGCTTTAGGGGCAGCCTTGAAAAAGCGGTTTCGGCTTTTGACGCATTTCAACCACTGGTTGCTGGAAGCCATTCGATAATCGCGTTAACTTATTTTTGGCTCTAACTGAATATTGCTTAAGAACCGACCCTCGGGTCGGGTCTTTCGCCAAATACAATACCGCTCGCGGGAATAGGTGAGACTATCTTGAGTAATCGAGTTAGAGCTCGGCCCGACACTATGGTCGGAGTGACAACCAATAGTTGAAGGAGTCTGTTTATGCGCGTTACCGGAATGATTTTGAGCGTGGTTTTAATTGTGCTGGGTTTGGTGCAGCCAAGCGCCGCCAAACAAAAATTGGCCGGCCCCTATATGTTCGAATTGTTGAAAGTGATTGACGGCGATACGTTTCGCGCCCGTGTGCATGTCTGGCTCGGTCAAAGCGTCGAGGTGAAGGTGCGATTGAAAGGCGTTGATACGCCCGAGATGAACGGCAAATGTGCGGCCGAAAAAAAACTGGCACGGCAAGCCAAAGCGTTTGCTGAAAACTGGCTGAAAGAAAATCCGGCGCAATTGGTTGATGTGCATTACGGCACTTATGCGGGTCGCGTTTTGGCATCGGTGCAAAGACGAGGCACGCCAAACGCCGCCGATAAAAGCCTGCCGGCGGCGCTGCTGGCAGAAAATCTTGCCAAACCCTATAAAGGCCGCCGTGCTCGCTGGTGCGCTTAAGCTTTAACGCTAAGCGCGGTTTTGCCGATTATCGATAAGGTCGTCAACCACGGCCGGGTCAGCCAGTGTCGAGGTATCACCCAAATTGGAAAAATCATCTTCGGCGATTTTTCTTAAAATCCGCCGCATGATTTTGCCCGAGCGCGTCTTCGGCAGGCCGGGCGCAAATTGAATCAGGTCGGGCGAGGCAATTGGGCCGATTTCTTTTCTGACCCATTGCACCAGCTCGCCCTTCAAATCCGCATCGCCGTCCAATCCCGCATTGAGCGTGACATAACAATAAATGCCCTGCCCTTTAATATCGTGCGGATAGCCGACCACAGCCGCTTCGGCCACTTGGGCATGCGCCACCAGAGCGCTTTCAACCTCAGCCGTGCCGAGGCGGTGGCCGGAAATATTCAACACATCATCGACGCGTCCGGTAATCCAATAATAGCCATCGTCATCGCGCCGACAGCCATCGCCGGTAAAATATTTGCCCGGATATTGCACGAAATAAGTTTCGATAAACCGCTTATGGTCGCCATAGACTGAGCGCATTTGCCCGGGCCAGCTATCGGTGATGCACAAATTGCCTGAGGCGGCGCCCTGTAATTCTTTGCCATCGGCATCAACCAATTGCGGTTTGACCCCGAAGAAAGGCCGCGTCGCCGAGCCGGGCTTGAGCGCGGTGGCACCGGGCAATGGGGTGATGAGGATACCGCCGGTTTCGGTTTGCCACCAAGTGTCGACAATCGGGCTTTTGGCCTCGCCGACGACATTATAATACCACAGCCAAGCCTCTGGATTTATCGGCTCGCCGACTGAGCCTAAGAGCCGCAAGCTTTTGCGCGAGGTCGCTTTGACCGGCGCATCGCCTTCGCGCATCAAAGCCCGTAAGGCGGTCGGGGCGGTATAAAAAATATTGACCTTGTGCTTGTCGCAAACCGACCAGAAGCGCGAATTATCGGGATAGTTCGGCACGCCTTCAAACATCAGCGTGGTCGCGCCATTAGCCAGCGGTCCATAGACGATATAAGAATGGCCGGTAACCCAGCCGACATCGGCAGTGCACCAGTAAATATCGCCGTCCTTATAATCAAACACATATTGATGCGTCATCGAGGCGTAAACCATATAGCCGCCGGTCGTGTGCAACACGCCTTTTGGCTTGCCGGTCGAGCCGGAGGTATAAAGAATGAAAAGCGGGTCTTCGGCGTTCATTTCTTCAGCCGGGCAATCCGTGTCGGCTTTGGCTTTTTCGGCGTGATACCAAACATCGCGCCCGTCTTGCATGGCGACACCGCTGCCGGTGCGCTCGACCACCACCACGCTGGTGACGTCGGGGCATTTTTCCAACGCTGCATCAGTATTGGCTTTCAGTGGAATGTTCTTGCCGCCGCGCACGCCTTCATCAGCCGTGATGACGCATGTGCTGTCGCAATCGACAATGCGCCCGGCCAAAGCGTCCGGCGAAAAGCCGCCAAACACAACGGAATGAACCGCGCCAATGCGCGCGCAGGCCAGCATCGCATAAGTTGCTTCGGGTATCATCGGCATATAAATCGTAACGCGGTCGCCTTTTTTGACCCCTTGCGCTTTCAACACATTGGCGAATTGGCACACCTCTTGGTGTAATTGCCGATAGGTAATCTTGGCATCATCGGTCGGCTCATCGCCTTCCCAAATAATCGCCACTTGGTCGCCGCGCGCGTCAAGATGGCGGTCAATGCAATTGACACTGGCGTTCAATGTGCCGTCTTCATACCATTTGATCGACACATCATCTTTGCCGTAATGGGTGTTTTTGATTTTCGTATAGGGTTTTATCCAGTCAATGCGTTGGCCGTGCTCGGCCCAAAAAGCGTCCGGATCGTCCAGGCTGGCCTGATACATTTGGTGATATTTGGCATCATCAATCAGTGCGTTGTCGGCAATGGCTTGCGGCACTTCGAAAATTTGCTCGTCGGACATAAAACGCTCTCCCATATTGCGCTAGGAGACTATTGATGACGGGCTTTTTTTGCAAGCACGCGTCGCCGACCATGATTATTCGCAATCTGCGTTTAGGGGCACAAAGTAATCATGCCGTCGACCAGCTTTAGGGTCACCGGTTTCAAATTCTGGCCTTTGCACGGGCCGGCAAAACATTTGCCCGCCGCATCAAATTGTGCGCCATGCGCCGAGCAGATAAGCGCGTCACCCGTCGCGGTTAAAAAACGGTCGGGGAAAGTTTCCAGCGGCAGACCCATATGCGGGCATTTATTGACAAAGCCGCTCAGCCTGTCGCCCGCCCGCCAGACGATCACGTCGAGGCGCGCATCGGGGGCGTTGCCGATGAGGGTAAAGCCGCGCGCCGTGTCTTCGGGCAGCGCGTCGAGCGCACACAATGCGCGTTGTTCATCGGGCCAATAATCGGGCCGGGTTTTATTTGTAGGGATTTTCGGCATTGGGGTTCAGACCGGCCAGCTTGCAGACATAGGTCCATTCTTTCGCCGTTACCGGTTGTACTGACAGCCGCGAATTATTGACCAGCACCATCGCCTCCAATTTCGGATCGGCTTTGATTTCAGCCAAAGTCACATGATGCGCGGCGGTTTCCAGCGCCACGATATCGACCATGCCGAAGCGGCCTTTTTCATCTGTATGGTCGGGGTAATGTTCTTTAATCACCTCGACCGAACCCATAATCCGCTTTTCATTGACCGAGTGATAAAAAAAGCCCTTATCGCCCAGCTTCATCGTCCTCATATGTTTATTGGCAAGGAAATTGCGCACCCCGTCCCAATGCTCGCCCTTGCCTTTGCGGTCGAGCTGGTCTTGCCAGCCCCATGTGTTGGGTTCGGATTTAAAAAGCCAGTAAGCCATAGGCAATCCTCTATTTATTCGGGTCGGCCAAGCCGCCAATCAGATGATTCCAACGGCGTATCTCGACCGTCTCAAAAAGCCCCGCCTTATTATACGGGTCGTTCTCGACAAAGGCTTCGGCCTCGGCGCGCTCATCCGTGTCCAGCAATAAAAGCGTGCCTTGCATGGTTGCGCCATCATCGCTGACAAACGGGCCGGCGGTTTTGACCTTATCATTGGCTAAAACATAGCCGACATGCTCATTGCGATTGTCGAGCCGCAGATTTTTACTATCGGGTTTATCAATAGCCATTATCACATACATTTTTCGTTCCTCTAGTTTTCCTGCCCTATTGGGCGCGCCAATAAATCGGCAATTGCCGCATTAACACTGACCGTGCCGCTGACAATATTGTCAACCGCGCGGCAAATCGGCATATCAAGTTTGTGCTTGTCGGCCAAAGCGGCAATCGCGGCGGCGCTCATCGCGCCTTCTGAGACCGAGCGGCGCGCGCTCAAAATATCAGCTGCTTGTCCGCCCTCGCCGAGCGCCCGGCCTAATGAAAAATTACGCGATGTATCGCTGGAACAGGTCAAAATTAAATCGCCCAAGCCCGACAGGCCGTTTAAGGTTTCCGGCTTGGCACCAAAAGCGGCGCCCAGTCGGCTCATCTCGACAAAGCCGCGCGCCGTTAAGGCCGCGCGCGCGCTTTCGCCCAGCCTCTTACCGGCAACAATCCCGCAAGCAATCGCCAGCACGTTTTTAATCGCCCCGCCGATTTCGGCACCGATAATATCATCGCTCAAATAGGGTCTGAAATGCGGTGCGCCGATATGGCTCGCCAACCAAGCACCGCGCGTCGCATCAGCGGCAGCCATAGTTACGGCGGTTGGCAGGCCGCGCGCCACATCGGCGGCAAAGCTCGGCCCTGATAGAACCGCCAATCGGGCTTTGTCGATATATTCTTCGGCCAACTCCGACATCAATTTCAAGCTGTCGCGCTCAATGCCTTTGGCGCATAAAACCAGCATGGCGTGGTCGTTAATGGCTGCTAAATCAGCCAATATTGGACGGGCGAATTGCGCCGGCACGACCATTAAAATAATCTCGGCGGCGCGCAAATCGGTCAAATCGGCGGTGGCGTGAATATTGTCGGCAAGCTTGATGCCGGGCAGAAACGGCGTGTTTTCATGGCTGTCATTAATGGCGCGCACCGTATCGGCCTCATGCGCCCATAGGGGCACGGCGGCATGTTTTTGCGCCAACACGCAAGCCAGCGCCGTGCCCCAAGCACCGCCGCCAAGCACGGCCATTTTCGGTTGCTGTTCGCTGGTAGCTGATGTGGCTGACATGTTGCGCGACCCCCGCTTCACGCATAGCCTTACGCTTAGAAAGTTTCAACCCCCTGATATTGACCCCGCCAACATTGGGTTGAAGCCGGGTCGCCGCGATTAAGTCCACATGTAACTGCGGCGGTAGGTCGCGAATAGGCCGCTAAAATGAATAATTTATTGATTGTTCAGTTTTTCGGCGTTAAACTTGCCTCTATGGCTGAATCTGACACCATTCGTGAAAAGATTATTGACGCGGCGCGCGCGCGTTTCAGTCATTATGGCTATCCTAAAACCACCATTGCCGAACTGGCTGAAGACTGCGCCATGTCACCCGGCAATATTTACCGGTTTTTCAAGGGGAAGATTGATATTGCCGTGGAGATTGCGCGGCGCGAAGCGCTGACCGCGGTTGAAGTGGTTGAGGCGGTGCTCGATTGTCCGGTGCGCTCGTCGCGCCAGCGATTGGAAGAAGTGGTGTTTGCCGATTTGCGCTACACGTTCCATCTGTTGGAAAATCAGCCGAAAACGTTGGAATTGGCTCAGATTGTGGTGTCGGATCGGCCGCAATTTCAAATTGAAAGCTTGCGTCGCGAGCGTCGGGTGTTTCAGCGTATTTTGCATGAAGGCCAGGCTTCGGGCGAGTTTTTTGTCGAAAATGTTGCCACCACAACGATTGCGCTGCATGCGACGACCACCAAATATCGCTATGCGCAGCTATTTACCAATCAAACGCTGGCCGAATTGGAACGCGAATTGGCGCATGTCATGACTTTGATTATGCGCGGTCTGATGCCGGCGAATGACGGCAAGCCGGTTGCCGAGACCCTAATACCGGAAGAAGCCCCCAAAGAAGTCGCGCGCTTGCAGACCGAACAAAAAGCAAATTTGGCTTAAAAAATCGCCCAAAATTAAAAAAATCACCGTTTTCTGACGTCAAACGACTGAAAAAATCCACGTTTAATATAATAAATGTAATAAAATCAATATCTTATGTAGTTTTTGTGCGGTTTTAAAAAATATTGAATAAAATTCGATTTATTCATTGTTTTTTATTATTCGACGTGCTATATAATAGGAGTAGCGGACAGAAAAACATCTCTGCCTCGTTATAGAATGTGAACCCGTAACTCAGTGAGAGAAACAACCATGTTGAAAACATTTTTCTCCAAGACCTCAATTTTGAGCGCGCCGGCTGTCGCTTCAGCTCTTCTCGCTCTCTACGGTGTGGCTCTTGTCACCCATGCGGTCGCTGGAATTAACGTCGTCTAAGGGATCCTCCCCCCGACAGACGACCGCGCAACCATAACCCTCCCTTTATGGTTGCCTGGCCCCTCCAGGCCAAAACAGGCTCCGATGGTCCTCCCCCATCGGAGCCATTTTTTTTAAATATTAGTTGGATAACGGCCAGCGTGCCCGCGCGGCAAGTGCCAGGGGCGCGTCTTCAATCAGACCTGCCGCCAATCTTTCGGCCCCGGCACGCGCAATCATCGCGGCATTATCAGTGCATAGGGCGGCCGGTGGCACAAATAAGGTAAAGCCCAACTGCGTCGCCGCCGCGTTGAGGCGGTCGCGCAAATATTGATTGGCCGCCACACCGCCTGCCACCACTAATTGGCGGGGCGCATTGGGCGACAGGCTTTGGCTGAACGCTTGCATGGCACGTGTGGTTTGCGTCGCCAGACAATCGCCGATGGCGGCTTCAAACGAGGCACTTAAATCAGCGACTTTTTTATCGTCCAAAGGAGCCGCTTGTTCTGCCGTTTGACGCAGCGCGGTTTTGAGGCCGGAAAATGAAAAATCGCAGCCGCTATGCGCGCCGCTTAAAAGCGGGCGCGGTAATTTATAGGCGTCGCGCTTGCCGTCGCGGGCGCGCTTTTCAATCTCCGGCCCGCCGGGATACCCCAAAGACATGAGCTTGGCCGCTTTGTCATACGCCTCACCAACCGCATCATCGCGGGTCTGGCCCATTAGCGTGTAATTGCCCAAACCGGTGACGCTCAGCAATTGGCAATGCCCGCCCGAGACCAGCAACAGCAAATACGGAAAATCAACCGCTTCGGTGAGCCGCGCCGACAGCGCATGGCCTTCTAAATGATTAATGCCGATAAACGGCTTTTGTGCCGCCAAAGCCAAAGCTTTGCCGGTTGTCAGGCCGACCAGCACGCCGCCGATAAGCCCCGGCCCGGCGGTGGCGGCAATCGCGTCCATATCGCCCAGCGTCAGGTCGGCTTCATCAAATGCGGCGGCAATCAAACGGTCGAGATGGCTCAAATGGGCGCGCGCTGCCAGTTCGGGCACCACGCCGCCATAAGGGGCATGGGTGTCTATCTGGCTCAATATCTGATTGCCCAATAGCCGTCCGGTCCCGACAGGCTTTGTGCCGTCGATCGGCACTTCGACAATCGCGGCGGCGGTTTCGTCGCAGCTTGTCTCCAGCCCCAGCACATATATTAAGTTTGCCGTCATTGATTTCCTTGCTAAGAATCTGAGCCTATATAAAAGCCAGATATAAGACTCATATATAAATGACTGTGTAATATAAATGACTGTGTAACGGGCGCAAGCCAAAGGCCTAGAGATGACCAAACCACCTGCCACGCCATTGATTATCGGCACCCGTGCCTCACCTCTGGCACTGCGCCAAAGCAATATGGTCGCACAAGCCTTGCGCGACGCGCATGGGCTGGATGCAATAACGCTGCGCGAAATCACCACAAAGGGTGACGTGGCACTGACCGGCAAATTATCCGAGCTTGGCGGCAAGGGCTTATTCACCGAGGAATTGGAAGCCGGTTTGCGCGATGGCAGCCTCGACCTCGCGGTTCATTCTTTGAAAGACCTGCCGACGCAAAATGCCGAGGGGCTTGTTTTGGGCGCGATTTTGCCACGCGCCGATGCACATGACGTGCTGGTGGCGCGCGCCGGACTGACGGTGTCGAGCCTTGCTGATTTTCCCGAGGGCGCGCATATCGGCACCGCCTCCTTGCGCCGCCAAGCCCAAATCTTAAACGCGCGTCCCGATATTAATATTTCGCTATTGCGCGGCAATGTCGGCACCAGATTGCAAAAACTTGACGACCTCAATATGGACGCAACCCTGCTGGCCGCCGCCGGTCTCGCCCGTTTGGGACTGACCCCTGAAGGCGCTGTGCCGCTCGATAGCGAGGTGATGCTGCCGGCTGCCGGTCAAGGCGCGCTGGCTGTGCAATGCCGCGCCGATGATGACAAAACGCAAACGCTTTTGGCGGCGCTCGCATGCGCCGATACCACTGCATGCGTGACCGCCGAACGCGCTTTTTTGAACGCGCTTGACGGGTCGTGTCGCACACCAATTGCGGCGCTGGCCGAGATAAAAGAGCGGAAGTTGATTTTGCACGGGCGGCTTTTGGCCGAGGATGGCAGCGAGATGGTTGAGATAAAAATTGCCACCGACCTTGCTGACGCAGAACAAGCGGGCCGCGATGGGGCGGCTGCCTTGCGCCAACAAGCGCCACATCTTATTCCCAAGCCTGAGGCCGGGCGCGCCTGATGCGCCTTTTGGTAACCCGCCCGATAAGCGATGCGCTGGTGCTGGCCGAGCAATTGGCGCGCCACGGCCATGATGTGTTGGTCTCGCCGATGATCGATATTATTATGGACCCGCGTGATCGGGCTGAAGGTTTGCCAGCCACCGATGCGCAAGGCGGGCTGGCTTTTACCAGTGCCAATGGCGTGCGCGCGCTGATGGCGCACCTTAACCCCGATACGCACCCGGACTGGTTGGCTTTGCCGAGTTTTGCGGTCGGCCCGCAAACTGCGCAAGCACTGGCGGCGGCGGGGTTTTCAAAAATTCACACGGCAAATGGCGACCTGCCCGCTTTGGCCGATTTGGTCAGCGCGCATTATAAAAGTGACTTGCCAATTTTGCATATTGCCGGTCGCGACCGGGCCGGTGATTTGGCGGCGCTTCTGTCGCAAAAATCCATCATCTTGACGCGCGCGGTTTTATATCGCGCCAAGGCGGCAACCGATTTCAGCTTGGCGGCGCAGGCCGCTCTTGGCGACGACGACGAGCCGGTCGAGGCGGTGGTGCTTTACTCGCAACGTTCGGCCGATATTTTTTGTGCGCTTTTTGCAGCACTAAATCCGCCGCCGTCGCGACGGCCCAAAGCCTATTGCTTGTCCGAGCCTATCGCACAGGCCATGCGCGCCGCCGATTTTGAGGCGATTGCGCCGCCCGATGCCGATAGCGATGCGCTGATTGCTTTGTTGTCGGTCTGATTGCCAAAACCGGCGAATAATCGCATAATTTTTCGATGACTGGAAAAGCGCCTCGGTCGAAAGCCAAGCAGCCGTCGGAAATCATTCCGCCGGATAAAACAGATGACACTGCTGACGCTGATGCCGCTTCTTCCGGCGCGACGTCAAAGGCGGGCGCGCATTTGCGCATGCCGACTTTTATTGATGCTGAAGGCAATTGGCGCGCCATGGTGTCGGGTTTTTTCGGTGACCGTTTGGCGCGCGGGCTTGGCGCGGGCAGGCGGTTTGTCGGCGGGCTAGTTTATCGCACCACCTTGCTCTTATTGTTGGTCACCGCCTTGGGCGTGACCGGTTTTGGCATTTGGCAGGCGCGCAATATGAGCCTGCCGCAATTTGACAGCTTTTGGTACAAGGTCGACACGCCACAACCCGCATTATTGCGCGCTGATAATAATGATGCAGCCTTGGACGGTCTTGATTTCGCTAGGCCTAGGACAGCGACAGGTAATATAGAGGGGAGCGATATAGAGAGGGGCAATATAATGCCGCTTGATGACGCTTCAATCGATGGCTCTGATGCGGCGTTTGAACCGGTTGGTGATCTGGCTGATTTGCGTCGCCAATTACAGGCTTTGGAGGCCACCTCATCTCCGGCTTCATCTCCCTCATCATCTCCCTCATCATCTGGGGCTTTATTGGCAAATACAAAAACTGATGACGACCTCAATAACGCCGCCAATCAAGCATTGGCCGCCGAGCAGTCCGCGCATGCGGCGACCCGTGCCAGGCTGGCGGCTTTGCAGCGCGACCATGCCGCCCTGATGGCGGCGCAGGTCGACCTCGATGCCAAAACCACAGCCGATGAAAAGCTGACAAGCCGCGCTGCTTTGGCCGAACTATTATTGCGCTTGGATAGCGGCGCGGCGTTTGACGATTTATTTGAGGACGGCGCTTTGGGCCGCGTGTTGCGCCGTTCTGAATGGGCGTTGCTGGCACTCTATGCCGATAGCGGCGTTCCTACCCGTGCCGCTTTATTGGCGCGGCTCGAGCTTTGGGTCGCCAATACCAATTTAGCCAATGCCGGACTGGCTGATGCGCGCGCGCGCGACAGCGCCTTTCTGGCCGTGGTTTTGGATTGGCTGCGGGTGCGCGCTGACGGTCTGGTCAATGTGCGCACGGCGCCGCTGGCGATTGCGGGCAATGATATTGAACGCATTGGCGCGGCTTTGTCGCGCGGTCAATCCGATGAAGCGGCGTGGCGCATGGGCGCGCTTTTGCGTCGGCTTGAAACCGATAGGGGCATCAGCCATCCTGACCGCAGCGGCTTGCAATTGCTTTATGACGATACCCGCGCCGCAGCCGAATTATCGCCCATGCTGGCGACGCTGCGCGAAGACTATACGAGCGGGGTGCGGCCATGATGCGGGTTTTATTGGCACTGGCCTTTTTCCTGGCTCTGACCAGCATCGCGGCATTGATTGCCAATATGCCGGGTAACGTATCCATTGCCGTGCCCGGTCATATTATTGACATGCCGCTGACGGTCTTGCTGGGCGCGATGCTGGTTTTGGTGCTGAGCGCTTTACTGGTGTTGGTAAGTGGTCATTATTTATGGCAATTGCCGCGCCAAATGCGCCGCGCACGGGAGCAGAAAAATCGTCAACAAGGTGAAGCGGCTTTGGCTGGCGGGTTGATGGCATTGGCGCGCGGCGATGCGCAAGCGGCTGATGAGGCGACCAAGTTGGCACGCAAGAAAATGCCGCATCAACCGCTTCCTTTATTGATGGC
>JAKMCZ010000165.1 GCA_022428185.1 Alphaproteobacteria bacterium
TGACCCATCATGCCAGCGCCGATTATGCCGATTGAAATGTCGTTCATTTAACCCTCAAAGCCCGACAGTTTTTTCGCCGTCGTGCTTTTTTCAACCTCGCTCGTGCCTTTCCACGTGCCGAGTAGCACATCGCCTAAGCCATTCGTGATGCCCCAATTGTAATTCTCATTATGAAAATGGTGCCGCATATGCGCGTCTCGCAGGGCGCGTCCCCAATTGGTAAGCGGGCGATAATTTTGCGTGTGATGCGCCAAATGCACCCATTCATAAACCAGATAATAAGCAATCGAAGCGAGCAGTGGCATCAGCACGGTTTCATGCGGTTGACCGACCAGCCAGACCATTAGCGCATAGCTAAAATAAAGCTGCACAAACATCGCAATAATCGCGCTTATCGGTGCAAATTGCAGGTCGCGCCGCTCGGGGTGAAGGTGATGGCCGTGATGCAAACGAATTTGATAATCGCGCCAGAAACCGGGCTTGTCGGTCAGTGGACGATGCAGCGTATATTTATGCGTTACCCATTCGAAAAACGGCGCACTGGCAATCACCACCAGCACCCAGAGCCAACTATGCCAAAGCGCTTGCTGGCTGATGCCATAAGCACAAAAGGCCAGACCGACAAACAAAAATTGAACCGAATTATGACTTAAATAATTACCTAATACATCGCGCATTGAACTCTCCTTGCGGCAGGCATAGCAGATTTAACGAAGTTCGGGAATGGCTGCACCATGCGCGTCCAGCATTTCATCGACCAGAGCCCAAATTTGGTCGAGATTAAGTTCCGCCGCCGTGTGCGGGTCAAGCATGGCGGCGTGATAAACATGTTCGCGTTTGCCGGTAATAAGTGCCTCAACCGTCAGTTGTTGAACATTGATATTGGTTTGCATCAGGGCTGCCAAATGCACGGGCAGCGGATCGGTTTTTTGCGGGTGCAAGCCCGTGCCATCGACCAGACAAGGCACTTCGACACAAGCGTTTTCGGGTAAATTACTTATCAGGCCGTTATTTGCGACATTGCCGTGGATTTTATCGGCAGTGCCAAGCGCGCGCGCCGCGATGATGCGAGCCGCATATTCGACCGATTTTTCACACACCATCTCGCCATCGCCGGTCAGTGCGTCAGCTTGGGTTTCCCATTCGGCAATTTGCGCTTCGCAGCGGCGCGGGTATTCATCGAGGGGAATCTCATATTTTTCAATCAGTTGTGGCTGACCGTCCTTGATGAAATAAGGCGTATATTCGGCAAAATGTTCAGAGCTTTCAGTGACGAAATACCCCAATCTTTTTAGTAAGTCATAGCGCACATGATTGGCACAATCCTCCCAACCGCGCCCATATTCGCCGCTGTCGGCCAATTTCTTAAGGCGCGGATAAAGGTCCTCCATGCGACCGTCGGCGTGACGTTTTTCAAATCTGGTATAAAAAGCAACGTGATTTATGCCTGCGCAATCATAGTCAATGTCTTCGGCGCGTTCGCCCAAATCGCGCGCCAAATCAATTGCCGTGCCTTGCACTGAATGGCACAGCCCGACAAAGTTCAACTCAGGCGCGAGCTTAGATAGGGCGAGGCAATTGATTGCCATTGGATTGACATATTGCAGCAGCAAAGCGTCGGGGCAGCAATCAGCGATATCATCAACGATTTGTTTCAGCACCGGCACAGTGCGCAAGCCACGCATAATGCCGCCAATGCCGAGCGTGTCGCCTATGGTTTGGCGTAGCCCATATTTCTTCGGAATGTCAAAATCAATCACTGTTGCGGGTTGATAGCCGCCTACTTGAATCATGGTGATGACAAAATCGGCATCTTGGAGTGCTGCGCGGCGATTAAGAGTGGCCGATAGATGCGGCGCGGTGGCGGTAGTTTCGGCGATACGCTGTGCAACCTTAAGCGAGGTATCCAGTCGCTTCTCATCAATGTCATGCAGCGTGATATGCGCGCGCGCCAAACCCGGTTCCAGCACAATATCGGTGACGATATTCTTCATGAAAACCGTGCTTCCGGCGCCAATTATGGCGATTTTTACCACACAATGCTCCTTTGACTTGTCGCTGCCTCTAGGCTTGCCTAGACTGTCATAATTCAGGTGCTTTGCAAATGCAGGTGGGGGAGTCAGCCGATGAAACAGCCATATGATTTTGAAACCAAGGCCACGGCTCTGGTGGCGCGCATGTCGATCGATGAAAAAGCATCGCTCATGTCGGGCTCGAGCTTTTGGCATTTGCAGCCATTAGAGGCGTATGACTTGCCGCCCATTATGGTGTCCGATGGCCCGCATGGGCTTCGCAAGCAGGGCACGCAAGCCGACCATATGGGATTGACCGCTTCAGTTCCCGCGACCTGTTTTCCGACAGCGGTGACACTCGCTTCGTCTTGGGACCGCGACCTGATTGCCAATGTCGGTGCCGCCATTGGCCGCGAGTGCCAAGCAGAAGGCGTCTCCGTATTACTCGCGCCCGGCGTGAACATCAAACGCAGCCCGCTATGCGGCCGCAATTTCGAATATTATTCTGAAGACCCGTTCATGGCCGGCGAAATGGCGACAGCCTTCGTTAATGGCGTGCAATCAACCGGCACAGGAACCAGCATCAAGCACTTTGCCGTCAACAATCAAGAAGCACAACGTATGGTTGTGGACACGCTGGTTGACCGACGCACCCTGTTTGAGCTTTATCTGCCTGCTTTTGAAACCACCATCATGCGTGCGCAACCGTGGACGGTAATGTGCGCCTATAATCGTCTGAACGGGGCTTACTGTTCTGAGCATGAAGATTTGTTGACGCGGATTTTGCGCGACCGTTGGGGTTTTAAAGGTCTGGTGGTCACCGATTGGGGCGCGGTCAATGACCGCCCGAAAGGCGTGGCGGCAGGGCTGGAATTGGAAATGCCGTCCACCGGCGGCACAAATGACCGCAAGGTCGCCGCCGCCGTAAAGGCCGGTGAACTGGAGGAAGCGCATCTTGACCGCGCCGCTTCGCGCGTCAGCGAGATGATTTTGGCGGCACAAAACAATCGCAATCCGCAAGAGGTTGATTTCGCCGCGCATCATGCGCTGGCGCGTCGCGCGGCAGGCGAGGGT
>JAKMCZ010000168.1 GCA_022428185.1 Alphaproteobacteria bacterium
GTCACTGGCTGACCATGAATTACTGGAATTGATAATCTTCCGCGCCATTCCGCGCCGCGATGTGAAAGAGATTGCGCGTGCCTTGATACAGCATTTCGGCGATATCTCTGCCGTCATGTCAGCCCCGCGCGATGAATTGGTCAGCCTTTCCGGTGTCGGTGATAGTGTTGTCGATGAGTTTCGCACCGTCAAAGCCGCCGCGCTGCGCCTCGGCCAATCAAAAATCTTGAAAGGTGATTTGCTGGCAAGTTGGGACGATTTGGTAATTTATTGCCGAACCAAAATGGCAGAGAACAAAATTGAAGAATTTCATGTGCTGTTTTTGGACAAGCAAAACCGGATATTGGCCGATGAAGTTATGGGACGTGGCACGGTTGACCATACGCCGGTCTACTCGCGCGAGGTCTTGAATCGCGCGCTCGCGCTTAATGCCACGGCTCTCATCATCGCGCATAATCACCCAAGCGGTGACCCGTCGCCTTCAAAAGCCGATATTGATATGACCTATAAGCTGGGTGACCTCGCCAAGCAGTTCAATATTGCCCTGCATGACCATTTGATTGTCGCGCGCGGCGAAGTTTTGAGTTTTAAGGCGCATGGGCTTTTATAAGGCTACTCACACATAAATCGGGCCCTCTCCTTTCCCCCCTCTGCCGACTCTGGTAAGTCGAAATAATAAGGAGAGTGTTGATGATTCCACGTTATGCCCGCCCCGATATGACCGCGCTATGGGAAGCCGAAAGCCGCTTTTCAATCTGGTTGGAAATAGAAACCCATGCGCTTGATGCAATGGTCAAGCTGGGCATTGTGCCGCAAGAGGCCGCCAAGGCCGTGCGCGAAAAAGGCGGCTTTGAGGTCGACCGTATTGACGAGATAGAGCGCGAAGTAAAACACGATGTCATCGCCTTTCTGACCAGCCTGTCTGAGCATGTCGGGCCGGAAGCGCGCTTTGTGCATCAGGGCATGACCTCTTCAGATGTGTTGGATACCTGCTTCAATGTTCAGCTTGTGCGCGCCAGCGATATGTTGCTTGACGATATGGACGCGCTATTGGCGGCGCTTAAAAAGCGCGCTCTGGAACACAAAATGACGGCCACGATTGGCCGCAGTCATGGAATTCATGCTGAACCGACAACTTTTGGCTTGAAGCTGGCGCAAGCCTATGCCGAGTTCGACCGCTGCCGTGACCGGCTGATTGCAGCACGCAAAGAGATTGCCACTTGCGCCATTTCAGGCGCGGTCGGCACTTTCGCCAATATCGATCCATCGGTTGAAGCGCATGTCGCCGAGGCAATGGGGCTGGAAGTCGAGCCGGTCTCGACCCAAGTTATTCCCCGCGATCGCCACGCAATGTTTTTCGCCACTCTGGGGGTCATCGCATCATCTATGGAGCGGCTGGCGGTTGAAGTGCGCCATTTGCAGCGCACTGAGGTTTTGGAAGCCGAAGAATATTTCTCCGAAGGCCAAAAGGGCTCATCGGCCATGCCACATAAACGCAACCCGATTCTGACCGAAAACCTGACCGGTCTAGCGCGGCTGGTGCGCGGCATGGCAGTGCCGGCGATGGAAAATGTTGCGCTGTGGCACGAGCGCGATATTTCGCACTCATCTGTTGAACGAATGATTGGCCCCGATGCCACCATCACGCTGGATTTTGCTTTAGTGCGCCTGACCAATGTCGTGGACAATCTTCTGGTCTATCCCGAGCGCATGCAGGCCAATCTCGACAAGCTGGGCGGCCTTGTACATTCGCAACGTGTTTTACTGGCTCTCACGCAAGCGGGCGTGAGCCGCGAGGACGCCTATCGTTTGGTGCAGCGCAATGCGATGCCGGTTTGGCGTGGCGAAGGGCAATTTCTCGATTTGTTGAAAGCCGATGACGAGGTGGTGTTGAGCGATAGTGAATTGGAAAACCTTTTTGACCTCGATTATCACTTCAAACATGTCGATACGATATTCACCCGCGTTTTTGGGGAGGCCTAATTGCGCGAGCGTTTGCCCGAATCGAGCGCATTGATTATTTTAACGGTCATCTGACGGAGACCATTTATGTCTAACGATATGCCGACGGGTCGTCGCATTTACGAAGGCAAAGCCAAAATCCTTTTTGAAGGCACTGAGGCGGGAACGCTGGTGCAATATTTCAAAGACGATACCACCGCCTTTAATGCTGAAAAGCATGAAATAATGAGCGGCAAGGGCATTCTCAACCTGCGCATTTCAGAATTTATCTTCGCTGAATTGGAGAAGGTCGGCGTGCCGACACATTTTATTGAAACGCTGTCACCGCGCCAACAATTGGTTCGCGAGGCCGAGATTATTCCGCTGGAAGTGGTGATGCGCAATGT
>JAKMCZ010000173.1 GCA_022428185.1 Alphaproteobacteria bacterium
GGGTGACAGATGAGACCGGTTTTGATGGCGATCTGGAAAACCGCGTCGTTGATTGGCCGCTTGAGAAATAAAAAAAATTTTCGACATGCGGCGATGCTCAAGCCTTTGTTTTCTCTCATAAACTGCCAAAATATACACGCAAAAGTTGAGTAAACTATTGAAAATATTGAATTTTATCTTGACGGCGTGACGCTGCTCTGATAGGTTTCAGGCATGGTAAGAAAAAGCATCTAACGCATACTCGCCGTCAATCAGATGACAACAGACAAGACTGAAAGCCGACTGCAAGGCGTGCAACAAGCTCTGCTCGCCGATATGGAAGCGATGCAGGCGGCTTTACCGCATGATGGTGAAGAGACCTCCGAGGCGCTGGAGCGGCGGGCGCGTATCGTAACTATGTTGACCCGCGCCTTTGATGTTTTGAACCGAGCTCATCAACAAAAACAGAAACAGCGCACGGATAAAAGTGACACACAAACCCGTCAGGCACTTATCGCCGAAATTGAACAGAAACTGGCAGGGTTGGCGCAAGGCAAGGGTCAGGCGACAGATTCTGAAGGGGTTGAGTGACGCCGAGATAGCGGCACTTTATTGGAATTGGGATTTTTGGGCACGCCCCGATCAATTACCGCCGCAAGGTGATTGGTCTTGTTGGATGATGTTGGGTGGTCGCGGCGCGGGTAAAACGCGAGCCCGTGCTGAGATGAGAGGCCCGTCCAGCCCGCCGCAAGTTTATTGGTCGAGCGAGCGCGTTATGGTTTCCTCCGGCGGACCTGCTTTTGAAGCCGGACGCGTGGCGGTGGCGATACATTATATCAAGTTGCCCCTGCCAAGCCTGTCGTGACATTATAGCTCTGGTCTTCTTAATTGAGCGCGGCTATTCTTGCGCCTCATGGAGGATCAGATGAGTAGACTTACCGAAAATTCAGCCAGCGTCAGCGACGCCATTAATACGCGGTTTTCATGCCGCGCTTTTCTCGACAAGCCGGTATCTGAAGCGGATATCAAGCATATCGTTGAAACCGCGACGCGGTCGCCGTCCGGCGGCAATTTGCAGCCGTGGAATGTGCATGTTTTGCAAGGCGAACCGCGCAACAAGCTGGTTAATCTGATTGCCGAAAAGGGTCAGGAAAAGCCGATGGGCGAGGGGTCTGAATACCATATTTACCCGCCTGAATTGAGCGATCCGTATAACAGTCGGCGTTTTGAAATTGGCGAGCGCATGTATGAGATTATGGGCGTGGCGCGCGAGGATAAAGCGGCGCGACTGGCTTGGCTGGCGAGCAATTTCACCTTTTTCAACGCGCCGGTCGGCATGTTTTTCTCACTTGATAAGCAAATGCAGGAAGGCCAGTGGTCGGATATGGGCATGCTCATTCAAACCATGATGCTATTGGCGCGCGAACGCGGCCTGCATACCTGCCCGCAAGAAGCGTGGGCGATTTGGGCGCCAACAGTTAAAGAATATTTGGACATTCCTGACAGCCATATTTTCTTTTGCGGTTTGGCGCTTGGCTATGCCGACCCTGACGCGTCGGTCAACGAGCTTGAAAGCCCGCGCGCGCCAATGGGCGAAGTCGTGAAATATTTGGGCTTCTAGGCGCTGGCAACGACATTCATCAGTTCCGCTCTGTTTTGGGCACTTGCCGCTTTGGTCGCGGCGAGTGTTGGCTATCTATTGAGCCGTCCGTTGCACGCGACCTTGCACAAGCGCGCCGCATTGACGGTGCTGGCACTTGTGCCGCTTTTATCGCTCGGCATTTATCTGGCTATCGGCAATCCACAAACCGCTGATGCGCCTTTGGCACCGCGATTGGAAGGCGCGCTGGAGGACTTGCCGCCCGCCGCCATATTGGCGCGGCTTGAGCAGCGTTTGCGCCAAGCGCCAGATGATGCCACCGGTTGGGTGTTGATGGCGCGTCTGCGCATGACGATTGAGGACTACGCCAAAGCGGCTGATGCATGGCAGCGTTTGTTGCAACTGGAGCCGAATAATGACGAGGCGATGGTTGGGTTGGCGCAAGCGCTGATTGAGCAAGATGGCGGCGTGGTCAGCGCCGATGCGGTTGATTTATTGGACATGGCGCTGGTTCAGCAACCGAATAATTTCGCCGCTCTGTTTTGGCGCGCTGAGGCGCATGCCCAGACCGGCGAAACCGATAGGGCGCGTCGGCTATGGCAGAAACTACGCGGCGATTTGCCGGATAATATGCCTTTGGCGCGCATGCTTGACCAAAGGCTTAAATAAATCGGCAATCTAAATGCTGCGCTAAATGCCGCGCCAAAATCAATGGTCTTATTGGCGAGCCTTTGGGTATAATGCGGCTAAAGGGTTTTTGCATTTATGACTCCAAAGCAAATCAGATTGGCAATGATTGGCGGCGGGTTGGCGTTTTTAGCGCTGGCGGCGCTGATTGCCTTGACCGCGTTGGAAGACAATATCGTGTTTTTCCGGTCGCCCAGCGAACTGGCCGCCAGACCCGCTGCAATCGGCGAGGCTATTCGCATAGGCGGATTGGTGCGCGAAGGCTCGGTTACACGCGACGGTTTGCGCGCCGATTTTAGCGTCACTGATTTGGTGCATGACATCACCGTCACCTATGAAGGCATGTTGCCCGATTTGTTTCGTGAAGGGCAGGGCGTGGTCGCCGAAGGTCGGTTCGGGGCTGATGGTCGCTTTGTCGCCGATACGGTGCTTGCCAAGCATGATGAAACCTATATGCCGCCCGAGGTTGCCGAGGCGCTTGAAAAAGCCGGTAAGCTCAATTCCCCCTACGCCCCCTATAAACAGCACACTGACAAGGTGACGCCATGATTGCCGAGCTTGGTCATTTTATTTTGGTCTTGTCTTTGGCCGCAGCTTTGGTGCAAGCCGCCGCGCCGGTATATTTGGCACGCAGGGACACAGGCTTGGCTTTTCAAGTGGCGCAGCGCGCCGCCATCGTTCAATTGATTTTGGTGCTTCTGGCTTTCGCCGCGCTGACTTACCTGTTTGTCCGGTCGGATTTCTCGCTCGCCGTGGTGTTTGCCAACAGCCATGTTGCCAAGCCGTTAATTTACAAAATCGCAGGTGTCTGGGGCAATCATGAAGGCTCAATGCTGCTTTGGGTGGTGATTGTCGCCGCCTATGGCGCAGCCTACGCGCATTTCAGCCGACACAAGGACGCTTTCGCGGCTCGTGTTTTGGTTGTGCAGGGTTGGCTTGGTGTCGCTTTTTTGGCGTTTCTTCTATTCACCTCAAATCCGTTCGCGCGGCTTTTGCCGGCACCGTTTTCCGGACAAGGGTTAACCCCAATACTGCAAGACCCGGCTTTAGCGGCGCACCCGCCTTTGCTTTATGCGGGCTATGTCGGCTTTTCGATGGCCTATGCATTTGCGCTGGCAGCTTTGACGGGTAAAGACGATGGCGGTAATTGGGCGCGTCGCATGCGACCGTGGATTTTGACGGCATGGATATTCCTTACGCTTGGCATCGCGCTTGGTTCTTTCTGGGCTTATTACGAGCTTGGCTGGGGCGGTTTTTGGTTCTGGGATCCGGTTGAGAATGCGTCGCTTATGCCATGGCTGGCGGGCACGGCATTGCTACATTCGGCTTTGGTGGCGGAAAAACGCGACACGCTGAAACGCTGGACATTGCTATTGGCTATCATCACTTTTGCGCTGTCATTGTCGGGCACATTTTTGGTGCGTTCAGGCGTGCTGACCTCGGTGCATGCTTTCGCCAATGACCCTGAGCGTGGCTTGTTCATTCTTGCCATATTGGGTGGCTTTACGCTGGTCGGGTTTGTGCTTTACGGACTGCGCTTGCCGCAACTTGCGCCCGACCGGGCCTTTCAGCCGATTAGCCGCGAGGGCATGTTGCTGGTCAATAATATATTCTTGGCAACGGCGACGGTGACGGTGTTTATCGGCACGATTTACCCGCTCATTCTAGATGCTCTCGGCATGGGTAAAATTTCTGTCGGCGCACCTTATTTCAATGCGGTGTTTGCGCCGCTGACCATTCCGTTTGCTTTGCTGCTGCCTTTGGGGCCATTGCTGGCATGGCGGGCGGGCGCGGTTAAATCACTTAAAACCCGATTGCTTTATATGGCCGGTGCGGCAGGGCTGGTGACGGGCGCGATTATGCTGGCGAAGGGCGGTGCGCCGTTCATGGTCGTCTTATTGTTCGCCGCTGCCTTATGGTTGTTCTTTGGTGCCGGTCTCGATATGGCTCAACGCTTGCAACCCTATCGTCACCGCTTGCATCGTTTTTGGACGCTGCCGGCAAGTGCGTTCTCGGCGCCGATGGCGCATGGCGGATTGGCCGTTATGCTGCTCGGGATTTTGGCGGCAACGCAATGGCGCGAAGAAGTCGTGGTCGCCGCCGCGCCCGGTCAGCAGATTGAAATTGCCGGAATTGGCCTGCGCTATGAAGGCTTGCGCGCCGTTGACGGGCCGAATTACCGCGCCGAGCAAGCGCAATTAACTTATCTCAACGGCACGCATGCTGGCGCGTATTTGCGCCCTGAAAGGCGTTTTTACGAAGCCGAGCGGTCGCAAACCACCGAAGCCGCCATCACCACCGATTTGACCGGTCACCTATATGCCGTCGTCGGCGAGGTGAGCGGCGATAAGCGCGTCATTCGCGTTTGGTATCACCCTTATGTTGCTTTTATCTGGCTCGGCTCTTTGCTGATGGCATTGGGCGGCACATTCGCGCTGTCGACAAGAATAGGCAGGCGTGCCGCATGATGCGTGTTGTCATTTTATTATCATTGCTTACTGCATCGCTTAACGGGCCGACATATGCGCTCGACCCGGGTGAGGCACTGACCGATGCGCGGTTGGAAGCGCGCGCGCGTGCGCTCAGTCAAGAATTGCGCTGCATGGTTTGTCAAAACCAATCGATTGACGATAGCGATGCACCGCTGGCGAAAGATTTGCGGGTTTTTGTCCGCAATCGGTTGCGCGCCGGTGATAGCGATGCGGCCATTCGCGACGCGATTGTTTTGCGCTATGGCGAGTTTGCGCTGTTTCGCCCGCGCATTGCGTCGCACACATTGGCGCTGTGGTTGACTCCGCTGACCATTTTACTGTTTGGCGCGCTGTTTGGCTGGCGATTAACGCGCGCATCGCGCCATAAATCGGAACGTCAAAACACTTCAACCACCTCGGAATAAGAGCTAGTCTCGGCGCATGGAACAAGACATGCGCCTTTTACTGGTCGAGGACGACACCAAAACAGCTTCATTGCTGTGCGAGCGATTTCGTGCGGAAGGCATAGGCATCGACCATGCCGCCAATGGCAAGGACGGGCTGGCGGTAGCGCGCGAAGGTGGCTTTGATGTTTTGGTCGTCGACCGAATGTTACCTGAGCTGAACGGCACCGAGCTTGTTGAGACACTGCGCAAAGAAGGCGATGACACGCCGGTTCTGTTTCTTTCGGCATTGGGTGAAGTTGATGATCGGGTTGCCGGTTTTGCTGCCGGTGGCGATGATTATTTGAACAAGCCTTATGCATTTGCCGAATTGCTGGCGCGCGTTACGGCGCTGGCGCGGCGCGGCGACAGTGCTCAGGTGACGAAAGTTCAATTGGCTGATTTGTCGCTCGATTTGCTGGCGCGCAAAGCGCGGCGCGGTGATGTCACACTTGATTTAAACAATCGCGAGTTTGACCTGCTGGCCTATTTGGTCAGTCATCAGGGCAAAATCGTCACCCGTAATATGTTGCTTGAAAATGTTTGGAACTATGGCCTCGACATGCAGACCAATGTTGTCGATGTGCATATCTCGCGACTGCGCGCCAAACTGGATAAAAACTTTTCGCCACCGCTTTTGCACACCAAACGCGGGCAGGGCTTTATTTTGCAGGCCGAGGCATGAGGCTGTTATTGCGCCTTGCCGGATTTCGCGCCGCGCTTGCCTATACGGCTCTTTTGCTGCTGGCTTCGGGCGTGGTGCTGGGCTTGCTGTATGGCCGTTTGGCTGAAAATATGCGCACCACGCAAGACAATCTGATTTGGCGCGAGGCCGCTGCGCTGAGTTTCATTCATCAACGCGATGGTGTGCGGGCTTTGGCGCAAGCAGTGAGCGCAGATGAGCGCGGGCAGGGCAGCTATTTGCGATTGTCAGATGGGCTGGGCGCTTATCTGGCAGGCAATCTCAAAGATTTTCCAACCGATGCACAAACCGGCGATGAAGGTTGGCTTGGTTTCGATAGCGATAATCGACCGGTGCGCGCTCGGCTCTTGCAACTCGATGCCGATTTGGTGCTGCTCGTCGGTCACGACGTCAGCGATGGCGCGTCGTTGCTGGCGACATTTAGACAGGCCTTTATATTGGCGTTGTTTGCCATGCTGTTGGTCGGTTTGGGCGGCGGCGTATTTTTGGCGCGGCGCGGTTTGAAACGGGTAGAAGCGATTGGCACGGGGCTGGCACCGGTCATGGCCGGTGATTTAACGGCGCGCCTTCCGGCCAGCAATAGCGGAGCCGAATGGCAGGCGTTGGAAACGCAGATAAATGCCATGCTGGCGCAGCTTGAAAAATTGATGCAAGCGACGCGGCAAGTCAGTGATAATTTAGCGCATGATTTGCGCGCGCCCTTGACCCGTTTACGGGCGCGTTTGGACGCGCTTTTGGCAAAAAGCGACACCGATGAACTGGCTGGCGCGCTTGATGATGTTGATGTGTTGTTGCGCAGTTTCAATTCGCTACTCACCTTGTCGCGTCTCGATAGCGGTGTTGCCAAACTAAATGCTGAACCGCTGAATGTGTCGACGCTGCTTACCGATATGCATGATTTATTTGCGCCGCTTTATGACGAACAAAATATGCGCCTTGCGCTGAGCGTCGATGATGGGTTGAAACACGTCGGCAATGCCGGTCTGCTGGGGCAGGCTTTGGTCAATTTGTTGGAAAACGCATTGGCGCATGGCGTGAAAGCCGATAGCACGGCTGAATTGAGCGCGGTTCAAAATGGCGACAAGCTGATTTTATCGCTGGCTGATAGTGGCGTGGGCATAGCGCCCGATAAGCGCGACGTGGCGGTTGAGCGGTTTATACAGCTTGATGATAGTCGCTCGGGCGGCGGCAGCGGGCTGGGTCTGTCTCTGGTCGCTGCGATTTGTGACCATCATGGCGGCGCGTTGGTTCTTGCTGATAATGACCCCGGCCTAAGGGTGGAAATGCATCTGCCCGCAAGCGTATGAGGTCGTCCAATGACCGGACTTTTCAACACGCTGCCAAAGCATAAGCCGCTTGATAAAAAGCAGGCTGATCTACTGCTGCAAGATTTTTTGGCGATGCCAGACCTCGCGCCGATTGTCAAAAAGCACGCTGCGTTTTTCGGTTGGCTGGTCGAAGCCAGCCCGTTTTTGTCGCGCCTCATCAAACGTTATCCCGAAACGTTAAGCGCTTTGATTGGCGAAACGCCGGACGCCTATCTCGATAATTTGCTCGACACGCTAAGCCAAGACGTAGAAGCCGCTAAAAATCGTGACGCGGTGATGGCCT
>JAKMCZ010000175.1 GCA_022428185.1 Alphaproteobacteria bacterium
CGGCCATATTCATTTTCAATTTCATAAGCCTCGAGAATTTTGCGATATTTTTCGGCCGGATTGGCGTCCGAGCGGTCCATCAATGCGCGTAAATTGGCGACCCGCGCTTTGCGGGCATCAGCCAGAAACGGCACATCAAGTTTGACGAATTGCTCCAGCGCCTCAATCATGCGGAACATAAGTGGCATAATGGTGCGGTCGACATTGGTCACATCGTCAATTTGCTGACGCACCGACACCATTTCCGTTTTCTGCCCGTCAATCAGCTTTTCAAGCTGCTTATTATATTCACGCAAAGCCGCCAATTGCTTTAACGCAGCGCGATATTCTAACGTCAATTGGTCGGTTTCATCGTCCAGCTTATCGATACGCGTTTGCGAGGCCACGCCATCTGCCGTCGCCGATTGCGCGGTTTCGGTAATGTCACGCAAAGACTGCGCGTAAAGCGATGAAATCCCTAGCGTCAGTGTCACGATAAGGGCCGATAAAAGCTTATTGATCATTTTTCCTCGCTCTGAGAGCTGAACAGAAGTAAATCAAGATAAACGATAGACCGGACATAAGTAAGGGTAAAATCGGCCAAAAAACGTTGATGAAATTTGAAGAACGACCCGCC
This sequence comes from Alphaproteobacteria bacterium, assembly GCA_022428185.1. Taxonomy (GTDB): domain Bacteria; phylum Pseudomonadota; class Alphaproteobacteria; order RS24; family RS24; genus UBA8337. Next base: position 617 of record JAKMCZ010000175.1, read on the forward strand.
GAATGAGCGCTTAAAATAATTTCAAGCGCGCGCCGCGCGGGCGTGGTTTCTTATCTGCTTCCGGCAATTGGCAAATACGGTCCATGCGCGTCGTGCTGCCATTGGCATATTCCCAAATCAATTGGTCGCCATCCATATAGCGGCGCACCACCACCGGGCCGAAGCCCAGCGCATGGAAATTCAAAACCTTGTCTCGCCAAATCATCGAGGCCGATGTGCGCGGACAATATTCGCGGTCACCGATAAAAAAGGTGACCCCGCCTTCCGTGTCATTGGTGTTCAGCCCGCCTGTGCTGTTTGGGCCATAATCATGAATAATACCTGCCGCCGTGATGACGGTGCGCGACCCGCATTGTTCAACCCGTTCGACATGACCGACATAGCCGCCCTCAACACCGCGCCAAAGGCCTCGAATATCATCGGCCTCGGCCGGCAGAGGCTCGGTACATTCAGCCAATATGGGCAACGGAAAATGCGTGTAGGCACAGCCCGGTGTCTGACCTTTAGCAATATCAGCGGCGCGCTTGCCCTGTCCGTTCAAGTCCGGCAATTGGCAATAATCAAGCGTGCTGCCATCGCCGGCCAGCGTCGCCGCATCAGTGGTCAATGGTGGACGGGATGAGAAAAACACCAGCCAAACCAAAAGCACCAAAGCGCATGGCACAAATGCCGCCATCAAAATGAAAAATCGCTTCACACCTAAGCGCCCATAAGCCTACTCAGCATCGCCGTCATCGCGGCGCGAGCATCAGAGATATTCAGTTTTTGGTGCAAGCGCAGCCGGTGCCATGTTTCAAATGAGGCGGCGGCATGCACCGCTTCGCAATCGGCGTTTGGCAGACGCCCGATTTCAGGCAGCCATTTTTCCAAATGGCGGCGCAAACCTTTTTGATTGCGTGCATAGTTTTTCTGCACTGCCTTTGAGCGCCATAATTGCGCTTGCGTTGTCATCATCATTTTTTTGAGGCGTTCATAAGCGTCAGAGCGGTCATTGACAATATTTTCAATCCGCTCCTCCAATGTGCCACCATGACATGGCTGGTCAAAAAGCGGCTCATAATAACTGCGTATATGCGCATCAAGCGTGTCCATCAGCGCTTCCATATCGTCAAAATGGCGGAAGAAAGAACGCAGACCAACACCCGCCTCTTCGGCAATTTGTTTCGCCGTCGGCGCGTAATTACCTTCATCAATTAGGCTGAGCGTGGCGGTGATAATGGCGGCACGACTGCGCTCGCTGCGCTTGCGTCGCCCGTCAATAATTTCCAGTTTCGGCTGCCTATCCATTGCTTTATTGTCCTTTAATTCGGCCACAAAATATAGTCATCTTCCAGCGTCACCGCATCGGCAGGCGTTTTATCAACCCATATTGGCATATAAACGGCGCTCGGCCATCTGGGCGGCGCTTGGCGGCTATTATGCGCGTCAAGCAAGGCGCTCAATTGAGCAATTTTTTCAGGGTTTGCGGCGCTCACATCTTCTTGTTCGGTCGGGTCTTCGGCCAGATGGAACAGACGGATTTTCTCAGGCACAGCGCTGCGCTTCATCTTCCAGCCCTTATGCAATATCGCCTGATAAGCGTCAGAGCGCCACACCAGCGTATCGCGCGGCGCGCCGTTTTTTCGACCGGTCAGATAGGGCAGTAAATTCACCCCGTCAATCGTCTCGGCTTGCGGCTCGACATTAAGCGCGCCCAAGGCAGTCGGTAAAATATCAAGATGCGATATCGGGTGCTTGAACGATTTTCCTGCCGGTAATTGTCCGGGCCAGCGCATAATGAACGGCACATGCGTGCCGCCTTCAAAAAAGCTCAACTTCCAACC
>JAKMCZ010000192.1 GCA_022428185.1 Alphaproteobacteria bacterium
CGGGTCGGCATTATAGGCTTGCAGCGCCGCTTCATCTTTGAACACCATCGTAAAGGCGATTGAGAAACTGTCATCAACCACATCGCGTGGGCTCATAATAGGTTGGCCGACATAGACTTTCTCGACCATTGGCATGCTCTCAAATGACTTGGTGTTCTTCATAATCTCTGCAACTTTGCTGGCCGGTGTGTCGGCCTTTAGCCAAAATATCACGGTATGGAAAACCGTTGGCGGCGCGGCGTGAAGCGGCGCAGCGACACTAAGCGTCAGCAAAACCGCCAGGCTGTAAATTTTTGTCTTCATCATTTTCATTTCCTCTTTATCGACCGGCAAGGCGTCGTTCAGCCTTTCTTGTCGGCTTTAATATCGTCATATGAAATGGGCAGTCTAAGCGCGCGATATCCTGTGGCTTGGCGGATGGCGTTGGCAATCGCGCCCGGCCCGGCAATCAGCGCCACCTCACCGGCACCGGCAGGTGGAATGCCCGGCTGGTCAATAATATCAATATCAACGCTCGGCATATCCTCCATTCGGGGAATGGTGTAATTGTCGAAATTCGAGCTCTGTATCGTATCGTCACCGATTTCGAGTTTTTCCATCAGTGCCATGCCAACGCTCCAAGCGATATTGCTTTCCATCTGGGCGTGTAATTGGTCGGGGTTAACGGCAAGGCCGACATCTTCAACACAACACATATGGGTCACTTTAATGGTTTGCGTCTTTTCATCGACAAACACATCGGCGCTGGCGGCGACATTGCAGCGGTGTTCATAAATGCCGCAGGCATAGCCGCGCCCATACCCTTTACCTTTTGGCAGGGCGCGCTTTTCAGCCAGTTCGCGCACCCGCATTAAACAGGCTTGCAGGCGCGGATGCGCGCTGGCCATTTGCTCGATTTTATACTCGACCGGATCTCTGCCCAGTCGCAGCGCCAGCTCATCAACCGCCGACTCGCGGGCAAACACAGCCGGTCCGGCATTCAATGAACGCCAAACCCCAAGGTCAATCGGCAAATCAACATCGCTAAACTCAACGCGGTGATGCGGCGCCGCATAAGGCGTCACCGCGCCGCGCACCGTGCCAATGTCTTCGCCCAAACGCATAATCGGTAACAGCCACCCCGGCAGACCCGCGCGCGCCAGCACAATATGACCGGTCACATAGCCGTGCCACCAATCCGACAAATTGCCCTTATCATCCGCAGCCAAACGAATGCGATGCGCCGAGGCCGGGCGGCTGCGGCTGCACATAAACTCGTCAGCGCGCGCCCACTGCACTTTCACCGGTCGCTTTACGGCGCGGGCAAGACGCACCGCGTCCATCTCAACTTCATAATGTTCGCGCCCGCCAAAACCACCGCCCATGCGCTGCGGATAGACAACGACCTCGTCATCGTCCAATCCTGTATCGAGCGCCGCCAGACGTTTCATCGCCCACGGGTCTTGTGTGCCGGTCCAGATTTCCAACTTATGCTCAGCGTCGCTTGGGTTGAAGCGGGCGATTGCAGCGCGTGGCTCTTGCATGGCGTGGCTTTGGTTTTGCACATCAAAGCGCAAGTCAATATCCCAGTCGGCATCGCTGCGATGGTTATTATCCTCGAACATGTGTTCCAAATCGCCTTCGCCCATGCGGGCATCGACATCAATTATTTTTGCAATCTCATCATCATTAATCGGCTGTTCGAGTTTCCAGGTGACGTTAATTTGCGCCATAGCCGCATCCACCGCGCTAGGCGTTTTGCACACCACCCCGACAAAATCGTCCTCGCGAACCAGCTTTATCAGACCCTTTATGGCGTCAACGCCGCTTGTATCCAGCGTGTCGATACGGGCATTGCGCACAGGTGGCTTAATGGCGCGACCATATAATACGCCATCCATCTTTATATCCGCTGCATAAACCGGCGCGCCGGTTATCAGCTTTTGCATGTCTAGCGGTTGCGTGGGATGCCCGACTTGCTTTTTCTTGCGGGTCTTGTCGAAAGTATAAAGCGCGGGCAGGGGCTTGGTCTCGTCAAACTCAATCATCGCCGGTTTGTCATCAACCAAATCGGCATAAACCAGTTGCTCATTTTGTGCCGTGGTGAAACCGCCCGGCGCGTCTAAAATCAAATCTAATGATTTATTCAGCTTGGCAGCCGCGCGGGCGCGTAAGGTTTCGCGCAACATTGCCGCCGCCGCAGCGGTCGGCTGTGAGAAGGCGGTCATCGACATGCTGCCGGCCGTTACCGCGATGGGTGCCACGTCGCTGGTATTGGGCGTGACCCCCTCAATATCCGCGACGTTAATATTCAATTCTTCAGCAACAATCTGCGCCAGACCGGTATTGCTGTTCTGGCCCATTTCCATACGCGAGAAATACATCATGCATTTGCCGTCTTGGCGGATTTGAACCCAGGTAATGCCGGACGCGCTATCTGGAAAAATAATTGTCGGCGCTACCGTCATGGCGCGGTTACGCATGGTGTAAAGCACGGTCAAACCACCGGCGACCCAGCCCGTAGCAATCAGGAAATTGCGGCGCGAAAGTCTCGCCATTAGCTTGTCTCCCGCAGGGCGAGGCTTGCGCGTTTTATGGCTTTGCGAATGCGGTCATAAGTGCCGCAACGACATAAATGGCCATTCATGGCGTCATCAATATCAGCGTCATTCGGATTGGGGTTAGCCTCCAGCAAAGACAAAGCCTGCATGATTTGCCCTGACTGACAGTAACCGCATTGTGGCACATTCTCGTCGAGCCAAGCCTGCTGCAAAGGGTGCAGCGTGCCATCAGCATCGGCCACCCCATCAATTGTCAGAACCTCCTTATTCTCAATATCAGAGACCGGCACCAAACAGCTTGATACCGGCGCGCCATCGACATGCACGACACAAGCACCACATTGACCGATGCCACAACTGAATCGTGAGCCGACCAGACCGAAATGCTCGCGCAGGACAACCAGAAGATTTTCGTCTTGCCAATCGGCAGCGACGTCGCGGATTTCCCCATTGATTTTTAATTGCACAGCAGCCACTCCAATGGATAAAACAGTAAACGAGACGATGCGTATTGTCTAGTAGGTGATGGCTTTAAATCCCGGGGCTTATGAAAGGGGGGCGAGCGCCTGACGAACCAGTTTTTTAATGTAAGCAGTATCGGCCTTTTCAAACCGGATAAGCACTTTGTACCAAACTGCGCCGTAAAGCTCATCAATGGCGATATCAATATCGGCGTCGGTCGGAAACAATCCTTGCTCTTGTGCTTCACGAAACGCCATGCGGATTTGTGCGATGCGCGGCAGGTAAACCGCCTCCGCCATGCGGTTATAAAGTTTCGGGTCGCGATGCGCCTCGGCTAATATGCAGATGGCGGCTTGGCGGCAATCGGTTCGGCTAATGATTTCACCAAAAGCAAGAAGCGAGGCTTCCAAATAATCGCGCAGTGGTGTTTTCTCATCGTAAATCGGCAGGGGCGGCAGCAGACGGTCGCGCCAAACCTCAAGCACCAAATCGGCGCGTGAATCCCACCAGCGATAAATCGTTTGTTTGCCGACGCCGGCTTCTCCGGCCACTTTTTCAATCGAAAAATCCACATAGCCATTGGAGCCAAGCAGCTTCACCGTCGCGTCGAGAATAGCCTCATGCGAGCGGGCATTGCGTCGTTTCTTTTGTTGGGGCGACGTATCGGACATCGGATGACGGCTTTCGCG
>JAKMCZ010000208.1 GCA_022428185.1 Alphaproteobacteria bacterium
TACTTGACCATGTTATTGACTATACCAGCTACTGTGTTTTGCCGGCGCTGATGATTTATCAATTCGGTCTGGTACCTACGGGATATGAGCTTTTCGCCGCCTGTTTTATGCTAATGACGTCGCTATATGTTTTCGCACATAAGGAAGCCAAGACGGCTGAATATGATTTTCGCGGGTTTCCCGCATTATGGAATGTCGTCGCTTTCTACATGATTATTTTTGAAAGCGGACAATGGCTCAATCTGGTCGTGGTCGTCTTTTTGGGCATCATGACTTTTGTTCCTGTGCGCTTCATTCACCCCTTTCGCGTGGTGGCATTGCGCCGTCTGACTGTGCCGCTATTGGTCATTTGGATGGCGATGGTTTTCAGCTATTTATTTATCGGGCGCGCCCACTTCCCGGCTTTTGTCGATTGGGTGTTCCTATCGTTTAGCCTATATTTCCTGATGTTATCGGCGTGGCGAAGTTGGTCTCTGCGCCGCACCAAAACTGAGAAAGAACAAAAATAATGAACCAAAGGGTGACCACTCAAAAAGAACGCATTCGGGGCATGGGGCTATTATTTGTCTGCTTGATGACGCTGGGTATGGGCCATTCTCTGTTCTTTGCCATCTTCCCACCATTGGCACGCGGTTTGGGTTTGAGCGAAGTTCAGGCCAGCGCCATCTTCACCTTATCTGCCGTGCTTTGGGTGTTGATGAGCCCGTTTTGGGGACGACGCAGCGATGTCTGGGGACGAAAGCCGGTCATTCTTTTGGGGCTGGTCGGCTTTGGTGTTTCGACCGGCGGCCTGGCAACGCTTTTGGTCATTGGTCAGCAGGGCTGGCTGCCGTTAATGACGCTCTATGTTCTGATGATAATGATACGCAGCATTTTCGGCCTGTTCGGTTCCGGCTCGCCTTCAGCGGCACAAGCCTATATTGCCGACCGCACGACGCGCGAGGAGCGCACAAGCGGGGTGGCCGCTATCGGGGCGGCGTTCGGCATGGGCACGATTATCGGCCCCGGCTTTGCCGCTGCTCTGGCCTCGGTGCATTTGCTGGCTCCGTTTTTTGCGGTCGCCGTGTTTGCTCTGCTTGGGGCGGTGGCGATTGCTGTTTTTCTGCCCGAACGGCAAAAACCGGCGGCCAGTCAAAAAGATACGCCACCGCTTAAAATCACTGATAAGCGCATCAGGCTGTTTTTGTTTTTGGGTGTCGCCGTATCGACCATTGGCGCAGCGGTGATGCAGGTAGCGGCTTTTTTTGTGATGGATACAATGCATCTGACCGGCAAGGAGACCGCTCAAGTTGTCGGTGTCGGCATGATGGGTATGGCTATGGCGACCTTATTTGCCCAGCTGGTGATTATTCCACGCATTAGCGCATCGGTGCGGGTGCTGCTGGTCAGCGGTATTTTAATCACCATGTTCGGGATTTCGTTACTGCTGCTGCCGATTATGAATAGCGGTCTGTTTGCAGTTTCGTTGACCTTGCAAGGGCTTGGTTCGGGTCTGATGCGTCCTGCCGTTGCGGCCGGTGGGTCGTTGGCTGTCGAGCCGGAAGAGCAGGGCGCGGTGGCGGGCTTTAACTCATCAACTGCTGCGGTCGGCTTTGTTTTTGTTCCGGTGGTGTTGATGCCGCTTTATCTTTATTCGCCGACAGCGCCATTTTGGGTCGCCTTTATCATTACCGGCCTCATGCTGTTGACCACGCGCTCAAAAGGGCTGGACGTTATGGAAGCGCCGATTGACAGTGACGATTTGGAAGAAGCGGTCATGACGCGCCCTGATAGGCACAAAAACTACTAAACAATTATCGGCTAAATGCGCCTTGCGCCTGCCAGTTTTGCATTTGTTGTTTGATGCTGGAAGCAAAGCCAAGCGGTTGGTCGAGCAACACATGGTGGCGGGCTGCCAATAGGTCGAAATGCGGGCTGGTCGGTCGCAGGCTTGTCATATAGGCGATGATGTCATTGCGGCTGATGTTTTCCCAGTCATGCGATAATTCACCGAACATGGCAGCGGTCGGCAGCGGTAGGTCTTTATATAGCTCAGGCCAATCGCGCCCCATTGGGAAATCGCGATACATATGCGGGTCGAACTTCCACGTCCAGCCGCCCTCGACTTCGCGCAGCGAATGTTCGCCGATGAAATCAACGATGAACTGATTGGCGCAGGGCTGTTCGGGTTGCAACCGAAAGCGTTCCAAAGCCGAGTCAAAATTATCATAGACGCGCGTCGGTCTGGTCTCGCGCGGGCGCATAACGCCGTCTTCATCGGCTTCCATATACCATTCTTCGTGCGCATGCGGCGGGCGTACATAATAATCGCACATCATCAGCGCTGCTAATTCGGCATGGTAAATATGACCGGTCATCAAGCTGACCATGCCGCCCATTGAGTGTCCGATGATTGCCGGTTTATTGGTGAAACCGGCATCGCGCACCATTGTGATAACCGCTTCAGCCATGATTTCGCGTTTATAGTCTTGCAGCCAACCACTATCGCCCATGCCCGGTAAATCGACCGATATGACATTGTAATAGGGGCTTAAAAGCGGGGCGATAAAATCATACCAGCGCGCATGCGCGCCACCGCCATGCACCAAAACCAGATTATCGGCTTCGGCATTGGGGCCGATCCAATGGCGGTAATGCAGGTCGGTTTTTTCATAGCCGACAAATTTGTCTTGCGGTTGAATAGCCAGCGCATCGACAAACCATTGCGGCGCATCGTCAATGCGTTCTCCGGCCGGAAGCAGGTCCTGCTGGCCTCCATTTTGCGCTTTCATGAAAAACTCCCAAGAATTGATGCACAATCTACATAAATAAATCTGTTTGTGAAGGCTGATTATCTGCCGCTTTGATGCGGGCCTCGGCTAACCGCTTCGACGCTTGACACGGCCTTATGTGTTTCATATGTTCGCCGCTTCTAAGGCCGATTTCGGTCTTTTAGTTTATGGAGCCGAAGATGAAAGTCCGCAATTCTTTGAAGTCGCTGCGTGACCGTCACCAAAAAAATCAGCTGGTGCGTCGTCGCGGCCGTCTTTACGTTATCAACAAAACCAATAAGCGCTTTAAGGCACGCCAGGGCTAATTATCTCGCCTTTTAGGCAGGTTGATTTGCTCTTTCGATATACGCGCATGCTGGTCGGTGTTCTTGCTGTCCTAACCTTTACTTGCCTGTTGGCTTGGGCGCATGACGCGCGTTTGCGCGCACGGCTGATGGCTGATTTGCCCGAAGTCGGAGAGTTTATCGAAACCAATGGCGCACGGCTGCATTATCTTTCAAAAAATACCGCCGTTGCGAAAGACAAGCCGGTCTTTGTATTAATACATGGCTCTAGCGCCAATGCTTATGACATGATGTTGGCATTGGGCGATGAACTGGCAGCACACGGCGCGGTGCTGAGTTTTGACCGCCCGGGCATTGGTCGCTCACGCAATAAATTATCCGATAAGGAAATGTCAGACCCACGCGCGCAAGCGATGGAAATTCATCAAGCGGTGCGCGCATTGGGGTATGAAAAGCCGGTGGTTATCGGTCAAAGCTGGGGCGGCTCGACCGCTTTGGCTTATGCGCATGTGCTGGGCGAGGAAATTGCCGCATCGGTCATGCTCGCGCCCCCGATTATCCCCTGGTATGGCCCTGATTACTGGGCCAATCGATTGGTGACGACGCCGATTATCGGGGCGATTTTGTCGAATATCGTATTGGCGAAATATGGCGCGGGGCTGTTGCAGGCCGGTTCAGAAGGTGCGGCTTGGCCGGAGACTACGCCCGATGGGTACGTTCGCGACGCTGCCATTGCCTTGATTTTGCAACCGCGCGCTTTTCGCACCAATGCCGTATATGCGATGAATTTGAAGCATCATCTGGCAGATATGCAGAAAACCTATACCGATATGCCGGGCACAAAAGACAAATTGCTGATTATTCATGGCGACAAAGATCGCACGGTAAATATTGACTACAACGCCGCTTCGCTTTTGGCGCTGCGCCCCGATGTCGAATTGTTAGAATTGGCGGGTGCCGGTCATTTGCTACACCATACGTGGAAAGCGGAAATTGTGGCTGAGATTATGCGCTTTTTGAGCGACGGTAAAACCACGCCGGGTCGCCATATTCGCCGCAAGGGCTAGGTATGTGCCATGTCGCCGGTTTTAACCCGCCGCCTCGATGACAAAAACGCCAATCGCCGTTTTCTGATTATTTGCGACCATGCGAGCAATTTTGTGCCACCGGAATTGGCCGGTCTAGGTTTGCCAAAAGATGATTTACAGCGCCATATTGCTTATGACATAGGCGCTTTGACGGTGGCCGAAGCGGTCGCGGAAAAACTTAACTGTCCGCTTGTGGCATCACAATTTTCACGCCTTCTGATTGACCCTAATCGCGGACTTGATGACCCAACATTGGTGATGAAATTATCCGATGGGGCGATTATTCCGGCCAATCGCGCGGTTGACCCGTTTCAAGACCGCGCCGCGTGGCAGGAACGTATTGATGCTTATTACAACCCTTATAATGCGGCGATTGAGGCGGCTATCATGGCGGCGGCGGCGCAGCAAACAGTGCCGATTATCTTGTCTGTGCATAGTTTTACGCCGCATTGGCGCGGCACGGCGCGTCCCTGGCAGGCAGCGGTTTTATGGGACAAAGATGACCGATTGCGCAATGTCATGGTCGATTATATGGCGCAGCATGGTGATATTTGTTTCGGCGACAACCAGCCTTATTCAGGGCATTTGAAAAATGACTGTTTATATCGCCATGGCACACAAAAGGGTCTGCCGCATGCGCTGATTGAACTGCGCCAAGACGAGATAGGCGAGGAAACCGGGCAAGTGCGCTGGGCGGCGCATATGGTGGCGGTGATGCGCCAAGCCGCGCAAGCGAGCGGCTTGGATGAAATTCGCCATTTCGGTTCGGTAAATGATACACCGACCGAGTAAAATCCCTGCTTGTGCCGCGCAGGGCTTTTGCTATATTTGCGCCCAAGCGAGCGGGGAGAAAAAATGACCGACACAGACGAAAGCCAAGATTGGGGTAATGAGATGGATCGCCCCGAACATGAGAAAACCTATGAAGCATTTTTGGGGTACTCGAAGTGGAGCCTCATCATCATCGCCTTCATTCTTATTGGCCTGTTGCTGTTTGTGTATGGTGGTTAATCTTTAAACCCGCCAAAACAACTAATATTTGGGAGTAATTTATGGCTGTAAGCCTGACTGTATTGAAGGAAGCAGGCGACGAAACGCGCGTCGCTGCAACCCCTGAGACGGTAAAGAAAATGTCCGGTCTGGGCATTAAGGTAACGGTGGAAGCCGGTGCCGGTGCCGCAGCGGGTTTTGACGATACTTCCTATAAACAAGCCGGTGCCTCTGTCACCAAAGCGATAAATGCGGTTTTGGAAAAATCCGATGTGGTGTTCGGCGTTCGCGCCCCCGCCGCTGCCCGCATTAACGCGATGAAAGCCAATGCGGTTCTGGTCGCTTCGCTAAACCCTTATCAAAATGCAAGTGGTGTAAAGTCTTATGCCAAAGCCAAAATTCAGGCCATGTCGATGGAACTGATGCCGCGCATCACGCGCGCGCAATCTATGGATATTTTGTCCTCGCAATCCAATCTGGCCGGTTATAAAGCGGTGCTGGACGCAACGGCAGAATATGGTCGTGCGCTGCCGATGATGATGACAGCAGCGGGTACGGTTCCCGCAGCGCGGGTTTTTGTCATGGGTGCGGGCGTCGCCGGATTGCAAGCCATTGCGACCGCCAAACGCCTCGGTGCGATTGTCAGTGCAACCGATGTGCGCCGCGCGGCGGCTGAACAGGTCGAAAGTTTGGGTGGCACATTTGTGATGGTCGAAGCCGATGATGATGATAGCGGCGAGACCGAAGGCGGCTATGCCAAAGAGATGAGTGCCGATTATCAAAAGCGGCAACAGGCTTTGGTGACCGAGCATATTGCCAAGCAAGATATTGTTATCTGCACGGCGCTTATCCCGGGACGTCCGGCACCTGAATTGGTGACCCGCAAAATGTTGGAAGGCATGAAGCCCGGGTCGGTTTTGGTCGACCTTGCGGTTGAGCAGGGCGGCAATTGCAAATTGTCGAAAGCGGGTAAGGTTGCCGAACATAAAGGCGTGAAGCTGGTGGCGCATAATAATGTGCCGGGTCGTTTGGCGGGCAATGCGTCGGAACTTTTTTCGCGCAATCTGTATAACTTCATTGATGCATTTTTTGACAAAGAGAAGAAGTCGCTGGCTTTGGATTGGGAAGATGAAATTATTGCCGGTATCGGTTTGACGCGCGATGGCGCGGTCGTCCACCCGGCCTTGCAGCCTAAAAAGCCGGCTAGAAAACCTGCTGCTAAAAAAACCGCGACTAAAAAGACAGCTAAAAAACCGGCGAAAAAAGGAGCCAAAAAATGAACGTTGACGCAATCGTCTATTTGATGAGCATTTTCGTGATGGCCGTATTTGTCGGTTATTACGTCGTCTGGTCGGTGACACCGGCATTGCACACGCCGCTTATGTCGGTGACCAATGCCATTTCCTCAGTGATTATTGTCGGCGCGCTGGTTGCTATTGGGGCTGATGTCAGTGCCGATGACACTGCCGGTGCGATGACGCGCTGGCTTGGTTTCGGCGCGGTTATTCTCGCTTCTATCAATATTTTTGGCGGCTTTCTGGTAACCCAGCGCATGCTCGCCATGTATCGTAAAAAAGATTAGGGACGCAATATTATGAGCGCAAATCTATCTTCCCTTCTCTATCTCTTGTCCGGCGTATTCTTCATTTTGTCGCTGCGTGGACTCTCGAACCCTGAAACATCGCGGCAGGGCAATTATTTCGGCATGGCCGGTATGGCTATTGCCGTGGCGACCACGCTAACGCTTTTGGACAATAATTCGCTTGAAAGCTTCGGCATTATCGCCGCTGGTGTCGCCATTGGCGGCATTATCGGCGCGGTGATTGCGCGGCGCATCGCCATGACCGATATGCCGCAATTGGTGGCGGCGTTTCACTCTTTGGTCGGCATGGCTGCGGTATTGGTGGCTTGGGCCGCTTTCTTATCGCCCGAAGCGTTTGGCATTGTGAAAAACGGCTCGATTATGACGGCCAGCTTAGTTGAGATGTCATTCGGTGTCGCCATTGGTGCGATTACATTTTCAGGCTCGGTTATCGCTTTTGCAAAATTGCAGGGCACCATGTCGGGCGCGCCAATTTTGCTTCCCCAACGCCATGCGATTAACATTATTTTGGCGGTCAGCATTGTTGCAGGCATTGTCTATCTTTGCCTCGACCCGTCCAATCAATTGGCCGAAGTGTTTTTATTCGTCACCGTTTTATCATTTGCCATTGGTTTCCTCATCATCATTCCCATTGGGGGTGCGGATATGCCGGTTGTGGTGTCCATGCTCAATTCCTATTCGGGTTGGGCGGCGGCCGGTATCGGCTTCACATTGGGCAATCTGGCACTGATTATCACAGGCTCTCTGGTCGGTTCTTCGGGGGCTATTTTGTCTTACATTATGTGTAAGGGCATGAACCGCTCATTCTTCTCGGTCATTCTGGGTGGCTTTGGAGGCGATGATTCCGCTGCTGCAGCCGGCGAGGTCGAGCAGCGTCCAGTCAAGCAGGGCAGTGCCGAAGACGCAGCATTCATTATGAAAAATGCCGGTTCGGTTGTCATCGTGCCGGGCTATGGCATGGCGGTGGCGCAAGCCCAACACGCTTTGCGTGAGATGGCTGATGAACTGAAAAAACAGGGCGTGAAGGTCTCTTATGCCATTCATCCGGTGGCCGGGCGTATGCCGGGCCATATGAACGTACTGCTGGCTGAGGCCAATGTGCCATATGACGAAGTGTTTGAATTGGAAGATATCAACTCCGAATTTGCCCAAGCTGATGTGGCGTTTGTCATCGGGGCCAATGATGTCACCAATCCGTCGGCCAAAACCGATCCGCAAAGTCCAATTTTCGGCATGCCGATTTTAGATGTTGACCGCGCCGCAACGGTTTTGTTCATCAAGCGTGGCATGGGCTCCGGCTATGCCGGAGTTGAGAACGAGCTATTCTTCCGCGACAATACGATGATGCTGTTCTCTGATGCGAAGAAAATGGTCGAGAATATCGTCAAAGCTTTCTGACTGCTAAACAGCTCTCAGAGATAAAATAAAAGCCCCGTTTCCAAGAAGCGGGGCTTTTTTATTGCTGAATTGAAGGGCGCCTAATATTTGCGCTTGCCGAGCACCAAACCCTCGCGCTGCGCCGCCTTACGGGCCAGCTTGCGAACACGGCGCACGCTTTCCGCCTTTTCGCGGGCGCGCTTCTCCGATGGCTTTTCATAGTGATTACGCAACTTCATTTCGCGGAAGACACCTTCACGCTGAAGTTTTTTCTTCAGAACCTTATAGGCCTGATCAACGTTATTATCACGAACGGAAACTTGCACGTTTCATCACCTCTTCAAAACAAATTCTAGCGACTCATGGCCGCCAAGAC
>JAKMCZ010000225.1 GCA_022428185.1 Alphaproteobacteria bacterium
GCAGGACATCGTGTTGATTGATGTGTAAATACCAGCGCACCCGCAACCGGTTTGCTTTGCGGCGTCAAGATGCGGCGCGCTATCGGTACCAAGAAAGAAGCTGGCCTCGCCAGATGTTGCCGCGGCAACCAAGGCCAGACGATGCTCTTCACGCTTGGCCACAGGCAGACAATAGTAATGCGGGCGAATGCCACCGGCCAGAATATGGTTGCGATTGATAAACAGATGATGCGTCGTCAGCGTCGCGGCGATATTGTCTCCGCCGCCGCGCACATAATCAATCCCGTCGCGCGTGGTGACATGTTCCATCACAACCCGAAGCCCCGGCACCTTGGCACGAAGCGGGATCAGAATGGTGTCAATAAAGGCCGCCTCACGATCAAAGATATCAATCTCGCTATCGGTAACTTCGCCATGCACACATAGCGGCAATCCGATCTCGGCCATGGTTTCCAGAACAGGCATGATTTTGTCAAAATCAGTCACACCAGAGGCAGAATTTGTCGTGGCCCCAGCCGGATATAGCTTTACCGCAGAAATGATGCCGGCCGCCGCCGCCGCTCTTACATCATTTGGGTCGGTTTGCTCGGTCAGGTACAAAGTCATTAGCGGGGTGAAATTGCTATGCGGGGGAACCGCCGCCTTGATGCGCTCACGATAGGCCGCCGCGTCATCACCAGTCACCACCGGCGGCACCAGATTGGGCATGATGATGGCCCGGCCAAAATGCGCCGCGCTATCCGGCGTAACCGCCGCCAACATTGATCCATCACGAAGATGCAAATGCCAATCATCAGGGCGGGTAATGGTAATGGAGTTCATTTAGGCGGTTTCCTTCCGGGCTTTGATCGTCGGCTCACGGCCCCTATCTTGATAATCCAGACGGGGCCGATATGCAAACATCCTAACTGCCGAGACGGCTATTTGTTACAGCCAGAAAGCCCCTCTCCAATCGCCACCATTAATTGGCCAAAATGGGCTGGCCCCGGCGGTATCGTCACACCAACCGGATCAAGCGAGATCAGCGGCACATCACTGTCACCACGCACAAGGTCAATCGCGCTCTGGCTCTCTCTGGCATCGGCGATAAGGCAATCAACTTTGCCATCCTTCACCAAATCAGAATAGCGCCGCACATCACCAATCGAGGGCGAAATTTCATGCCCCGCCAATATCGATCCCAAGGAATGCCAGCCGTAATGATGGGTGAAGTAACCATAGGCATCGTGCTGTGCCACATAATCTCCGCCATTACTCTGCGCCGCCATTT
Organism: Alphaproteobacteria bacterium; assembly: GCA_022428185.1. Taxonomy (GTDB): domain Bacteria; phylum Pseudomonadota; class Alphaproteobacteria; order RS24; family RS24; genus UBA8337. Next base: position 1,271 of record JAKMCZ010000225.1, read on the forward strand.
TGATATCAATGGCGGTGAGCGAGGCAACTAACACGGCTTCATTGCGCTGGTAGATTTCAGCATGCGCCGGATCAATCGCAACAAGCCGTTCGGTTATCACATGCGCCATGGCGATCGCATTACCAATATCCAGCCACACATGCCAATCAAGCCCACCTTCATCATGCGCATGCCCCGCATGGTCATCATGGTCTTTATGATCATCATGATCTTCTGCTACCAGCGGGCGCCACTCAATCGCTGCTTCCTCAGCCAAAGTCACCAAGCGGCCAGTATCCGCGATGGCCTTCATCGGCCTGATCAGTTCATGTTCAATGCCCCGGCCAATCCAAATCACCAGATCGGCATCCTGCAACCGGCGTACTTGGCTAGGCCGTAATACCGCCCCATGCACCGAATCCGCTTTATCAAAAATGAGATAGGGCTCACCAACATCTTGCATGATTGACGCCACCAGCGAGTGGATCGGTCTAATCGTTGCCGCCACATTTGGTACTGACCCAGAATTCGTGTCCGCTTGCGCCGCCGTGGCCGTGATTACAGAGCCTATCAGGCCCGCCAACAATAATGCCGAACTGGCGATAGTTACCGCGCTCATCCGTATGGCTAGGGTTAGGCACGAGCGGATGGAAAGATATAGCGTTTGGGCTGAAAGCATCATATTTTCCGATTGTTACTTTATTACAACTTCTGTTTGTTATAACATTACATTATATTGGTCAAGGAATGTCGCTAAATGAATGTGGCCAAGAG
>JAKMCZ010000239.1 GCA_022428185.1 Alphaproteobacteria bacterium
TCCGTGGGATTTGCCGCCCCGATTCCAAAACAAAACTGAGGGCCATGAAATCTTCAGCTAAGGATTGGTTGCTGCGCGAGAAACGGATTGGGTTTGGCGCACCAAAACTTGGTAGATCAGATGTGGATGTGTCCAATGCGGGCGCAAGACGCGCCGCCGCATCATCGCGCGGCATATCGGCCATGCAGGCGCACAGCGTGAGCAGCGCCAAAAGGCCAAAAGCGCGGTTTAATTTATTTCGCATATTTAACAAAGCCCGTATCCGTTGCCACGCGATCGTAAAGCCGCCGCGCGGTCGCATTGTGGCTTTGTGTCAGCCAATACACCGAAGGCCGCCCTGCAGCTGCGGCATCGGCGCAGACATGATCAATCAAAGCGGCCCCGATACCCTGCCCACGTTCATCAGGAGCGACAAACAGATCTTGCAGATATGTTACGGGTTCGGCCTTCCACCCGTGAGCGTGAGAGATGACATGAACCAAACCAATCGCGCGCCCATCCTGCCATGCCAACCATGCCATCATATCGCTATGCGCAGGGGTGCTGTAGCGGGTAAAGCTGAGATCAATCACCGCCTCAGCGAGGGTGGTTTCGTAGAATGCGAGATAGGCCTTCCACAGCCCCTCCCACGCGCTCCGATCCTCTGGGCGCAAGGGCAAAATATCGATTGATCTGGGCATATGTTACTCCGACTACCAATTGCTGTTGCGGATGTATCCACAGATTCTGTCGCAAATTTGGCGAAAACTGGTGTTGTTCTGGGTGATAATCCCTGAGGCATTATAGCCGCGACAAATTGCGCGGGCCAAGCCGAATTGGTGCCATTCGCCCGTCCAAAGCGATTTGAGGCGCAGTCAGAAACGGGGTTCTCTATGGGGCCTAGGGGCGCGCCGATCCGTTCAGGTGATTTTGAGCGGAAAAACCGTCTTTAGGTGGGTGACATTACCCACGCCATCCTGTAAGCGAAGGCCGAGGTGGTAAAATGACGTCTGATGCAAAATCAAAAATCGGGTCAGCCGCCGCTGAGGGGAACGAGATGAAAGCTGAGACCTTTCTTCCAGAAGACTATCGTCCCGCCGAGGACGAGCCGTTTATGAATGAGCGACAGTTAGAGTATTTCCGCAGGAAACTGCTCAACTGGAAAGCTGATCTGCTTGATGAAAGCCGCACAACTGTCACCGCGCTGCAAGATGGCACGCGCAGCATCCCTGATGTTGCGGATCGTGCGAGTGAGGAAACAGACCGCGCGCTTGAATTGCGCACCCGCGATCGTCAGCGCAAGCTGATCACCAAGATTGATGCTGCTTTGCGCCGTATCGAAGAGGGCGAATATGGCTATTGCGAGGTCACAGGCGACCCGATCAGCCTTAAACGTCTGGATGCGCGCCCGATTGCGACCATGACGCTTGAAGTACAAGAGCGCCATGAGCGCCGCGAAAAAGTTCATCGGGACGATTGATTGCGCGCAGCGAGTTTATAAGATTAAAAAAGGCATCTTTTCGGATGCCTTTTTTATTTGACGGGTGCGAGGCTGAGCATGCTTATCGGACGCAATATTTTGGTGATTGGGGCAGGTATTGGTGGCTTGGCTGTGGCCTGCTGCCTTGCGCAACGCGGCGCTTCGGTGCGCGTGCTAGAACAGGCCGAGGAAATCCGCGCCTTTGGGGCAGGGCTTCAACTTAGCCCCAATGGGATGACCACGTTAGCAGGCCTTGGGCTGGCCGAAGAGATCAGCGCGATATCCCCCCGCGCCAATGCCGTATATCTGCGCGATTTTCGCAAAGGGGCGGCGGTGGCGCGTGTGCCCTTATCCCGTCAAACGCGCCCTTTTTACTATGTCCATCGGGCGGATTTGATCGAGATTTTGGCCAATCGCGCCCGTGATCTTGGGGTTGAGATCACCCTTGGCGCGGCTGTGACAGGGGTCGAGGGGCGTGATGTGATCTTGGCCGATGGTCAGCGCCAAAGCGCGGATGTGATTGTCGGGGCAGATGGATTGCATTCCCGCATCCGGACCCATCTTGAGCCGCGCGGGCATCCGTTTTTCACGGGTCAAGTTGCGTGGCGCGCGGTGATTGATGCGCAGCAGGGCGATACGTTGCGCGATGTGCAGGTGTTTATGGGGCCTGCCCGTCATATGGTGATCTATCC
>JAKMCZ010000240.1 GCA_022428185.1 Alphaproteobacteria bacterium
AGGCCACGCAGTGCAAGAAACACGTCATCAGGCCCAACGCTGTAGCCGATAAGTCCGTGAACCGATTGCAAACGTTCAAAATTTTCGCCATTGGCGGCAACAGTGCCGAGCAGCGCGTCGGCATGACCGACAACATATTTAGTAGCTGCCAGAATGGAGAAATCCACGCCAAAATCGAGTGGACGAAAATGAAGCGGCGTGGCCCATGTGTTGTCGATGGCGGTCTTCACACCGGCCTTTTGGGCGGCTGCAACAATGGCCGGCACATCTTGAATTTCGAAGGTTTGTGAACCGGGGCTTTCCATGAAAATCAACGCCGTATTATCGCGAATGAGATTTTTAATATCGCCGCCAATCAGCGGGTCATAATATTCTGTCTCAATGCCAAAGCTTGTCAGCAATTGGTCGCATAATTTGCGTGTCGGCTGATAGACGCTATCCACCATCAGCAAATGCTTGCCGGTCTCAAGCGCCGCCATAATCGCCAGTGACACCGCCGATGCGCCTGATGGCGTCAGCATGGTGCCGTCCGCACCCTCCAGCGCGTTCATCGCATCTTGCAGGGCGGTGGTGGTGGGCGTGCCGCGCCGCCCATAAGTGTAAGGAATTTTCTCAGTGCCGCGAATAGCAGCCAATGACGGATAAATTATTGTCGACGCATGATAGACAGGCGTGTTAACCGCTCCGGCATGCGCCCTCGGGTCGCGCCCACTTGTCACCAGTTTGGTTTCGTCTTTCACCTGTTTTCTTTCCGTCAAGAAGTGTTAAAGTCCCGACATTATTCGCTAATGAGGTTGGATATGCAAATCAAACGCTTTGCTTTTTTGGGGGTCGCCTTGCTGGCTTTGGCGTCTGCGCCGGTGACGGTTTTTGCCGCCGGTAATACGCTCGATGTCGTCAAAAAGCGCGGATATGTGCAATGCGGTGTGTCGCAAGGCCTACCCGGATTTTCTAATCCGGACGATAAGGGCGATTGGACGGGCATTGATGTTGATTTGTGCCGGGCGATTGCTGCCGCCGTTTTCGGTGATGCTGAAAAAGTGAAATTCACACCGCTATCGGCCAAGGAGAGATTTACCGCCATTCAATCAGGCGAAGTTGACCTGATTGCGCGCAACACGACTTGGTCGATGCATCGCGATACGGCGTTGGGTGTCGATTTCCGCGCGGTCAATTATTATGACGGGCAGGGCTTTATGATACGCGGCGACCTCGGCGTGAAAAGCGCGTTGGAACTTGATGGCGCGACGCTGTGTACCAATCAGGGCACAACGACCGAGCTAAACGCGGCCGATTATTTCCGAGCCAATAATATGCAGTATGAAATTGTCGCGTTTGAGAAAGCCGACGAAGCGATTGCCGCTTATAATGCCGGACGTTGCGACGCTTACACGACCGACCATTCGGCGCTTTACGCGCAGCGCTTGAAGCTGACCGACCCGCAAACCCATATCGTGCTACCTGAAATCATTTCTAAAGAGCCGCTTGGCCCCGCCGTGAGGCAGGGTGATGACCGTTGGGGTGATGTTGTGGCCTGGGTGCATTACGCAAGTGTTGCGGCTGAAGAGCTTGGCCTGACCTCCAAAAACATTGGCGCGCAAGGTAATTCAAAAAATCCCTCCGTGCGGCGTTTGCTGGGCAAGGACGGCACATTTGGTGCCAATCTTGGCATTCCTGCCGATTGGGCGCAGCAGGCGATTAAGCAGGTCGGTAATTATGGCGAGATTTTTGAGCGCAATGTCGGGGTCAATACGCCGCTCGGCATCAAGCGTGGATTGAATGCGCTATGGACCAATGGCGGGCTGCAATATGCGCCGCCCATTCGCTGACAGGAGCTGACCGATAGACGCGCTGAGATTAAAATTGCTGCGTCGCGACGTGGTTCTGCAAGTGGCGGTGCTGGCGGCATTGGTGCTGGCAATGGTCTGGCTGGTTGCCAATGTGCAGAGCAATCTTGAGCGGCAGAATATCAATTCGGGTTTCGGCTTTTTATCTGAGCGCGCCGGTTTCGGCATCAATCAGACTTTGATTGATTATTCCGAAGATAGCAGCTTCGCGCGGGTGCTCACGGTCGGGTTACTCAACACGCTTCTGGTTTCGGTGCTGGGCATTGGCTTTGCAACACTATTGGGCTTCACGCTTGGTGTGGCGCGCCTGTCGAGCAATTGGCTGATCAATAAAGCCGCGATGGTTTATGTAGAGATTTTTCGCAATGTGCCTTTGCTGCTGCAAATCATGTTTTGGTAT
>JAKMCZ010000250.1 GCA_022428185.1 Alphaproteobacteria bacterium
GAATAGCCTCTAGTGAAAAGGCGCACGAGTTAGTGTGCGCAGGTTAGAGGGGCAAGAGACCATGTCAGCGAGCGGCCAGAACACCGGCTTTACGCGTACCGAAGTAGAAGTAGATCGCGTCGGCAAGTTTGATAAAACAGCCTACAAGGTAAAAAACGGGGGTAACCCGGATTTTGCTGGTCTTATCGAAAAGATCGCCGAATCCAAAGACCGCGAAGCGTTTGCCGCTTTGTTCGCGCATTTTGCGCCGCGCCTAAAAGGCTATCTCATGCGCCTCGGTGCGTCTGACGGGCAGGCCGAAGAAGTATTGCAAGAAGCCTTGCTGACGGTCTGGCGCAAAGCACATTTATTCGACCGAAAAAAAGCGGCCGCCTCGACTTGGATTTTTACCATTGCCCGTAATCGTCGTATCGATATTTTGCGCAAGCGCAAATTCCCTGAAATAGAGGCAGAAGATCCGAGCCTTGTGCCCGATCCGCCGCGCGCGCCTGATGAGGAAGTCATCGATTTGCGCGAAGGCGAAGCGGTTCGCGCCGCGCTTGAGAAATTGCCCGAAGAACAGCGCGAATTGGTGCGTCTGGCCTTTTATAGCGGCTGGTCACATTCCAAAATTGCTGAGGATACGAATTTGCCCTTGGGCACGGTCAAATCGCGTTTGCGACTGGCCTTTTCGCGTCTGCGCAATGAGTTGGAAGGGCGCTTATAGCGCTATGGCGTAAACTGCGGGCCGGTTTCGCCGCCCGGCATAATCGGTCTGTCGGCGAACTGTCCTAAAATCTGCAATCGGTCATACATGACAATCGCGCCGGCGATTTGCACATTGACGCAAAAGCGCGTCGGGATGCGCACCATATGGCTGCATTTTTCGCGCATGGCGGCTGATAAGTCGCCGCGCTCAGGCCCCAACACATAAGCCGCGCAGCGAGGGTGAGTGAAGCTTGGTAAGTCAACCGCGTCATTGGTCAATTCAATGCCGACCAATTGGCATGGGTCGGGCAATTGCATATCGTCGATTGTTTGCCAATCATACCACGGCACTGAGCTTTGCGTCTTTGAGGTATCGGAGCGTGCCTCGCGGACTTTCAGATTGGCATTGACTGTAAACATGAAAGCCGCGCCAAATGCATGCGCCGAGCGCATCAGATTGCCGGTATTCATCGGTTTTGATGCCCCTTCAATTCCAATGGCAAAATAGCCCTTCATCTTTTCCGCCGCCTCCCACTTATTTTCACTTCTCATTATGCCTGACTGGCTTATGATGTCAGCTTCGTGAACAGGCATGGTAAAGTTTGCCGCGCCGAAAGAAAAGCCCGCCATCAGGCGGGGCTCGCAACAGGGAGAGCGAAAACAATGAAAGCGGTTTTGTGCAAGGAATTTGGTCCACCGGAAAGTCTGGTGGTGGAAGATATTGAAGCGCCCGAGCCGGGCCCGGGTGAAGTGGTGCTCGATGTGCACGCGGCAGCGGTTAATTTTCCCGATGTCTTAATCATTCAAAACAAATATCAGTTCAAGCCGCCATTGCCGTTTTCGCCGGGTGGCGAAGTGGCCGGTGTCGTGTCCAAATTGGGCGATGGCGTGAAAAACCTTAAAATCGGTGACCGCGTTATCGGCTCATGCGGAAATGGCGGCTTTGTCGAACAAATCGCCATTAATGAAATGGCCTGCATGCCGGTACCTGATGAAATGGATTTACAAACCGCCTCGGCTTTGGTGCTAACCTATGGCACATCGCATTATGCGCTGAAAGACCGCGCTCATTTGAAAGCCGGTGAAACCCTGTTGGTTATGGGCGCTGCCGGCGGTGTCGGACTGGCGGCGGTCGAACTTGGTAAAGCGGCGGGCGCGCGTGTGATTGCTGCTGCGTCAACCCAAGACAAGCTCGATGTTTGTGTCGAACACGGCGCGGACGATACGATACTTTATCCATCAGGCGCGCTTGACCGCGAGCAGCAAAAAGCATTGTCTGAAGAAATTAAGGAAAAGACCGGCGGGCTGGGCGCTGATGTGATTTACGATCCGGTCGGTGATGTATATGCCGAACCTGCCTTGCGTGCGATTAATTGGGAGGGCCGCTATTTGGTCATCGGCTTTGCCGCCGGTGAAATTCCCAAAATCCCGCTTAATCTGGCGCTGCTGAAAAGCTGTCAGATTGTTGGGGTATTTTGGGGTGCTTTCACGGCGCGCGAACCGGCTGCCAATCAAGCTAATTTGCAGGAATTGATGGAGATGTATAAGAGCGGCCAAATTCGCCCGCATATTTCCGATAGCTATCCACTGGAACAGGCGGCTGACGCGCTCAATAAAATGGCGAATCGACAGGTCAAAGG
>JAKMCZ010000267.1 GCA_022428185.1 Alphaproteobacteria bacterium
ACCCTATTCGCCATTATAGCCCTATCGTTAATTGTTCCATTGCTGCGTAGATCGCGCAACATGGCTGGTCTTGGTGAATTGCAGGGCGACTAGTCGGTTAGTGTCTGGTCAGCAAAGAAATCTTCAAGAAAAAAAGCTGCCAAATCTGAGCGATTATTCAATCCTGATTTCGCATATATGGCGCCGGCCTGTTGACGAACAGTGCGCTCGCTTTTCTCCCGCGCATCCGCCATCTCCTTAAAAGAACAACATCCAAGCAATTTCCGCCTCCGCCGGCGTAAGGCCCCATTTAGTGAAGCTTTCATTAATATGTTGAGCTGCTTCTGATTGAGTTTGGTCCAACTGCGTGCGTATCTTCTCAGCATCCGAGCGTGCGGCTTCCAATTCGCGTGCCATGGCTCGTTCGCGCCAATTGTTGTGATAGCGTTGCCATATCATTAAGGCGATTAGCCCCAGCGACAGCAATACCGCGCCAATGGCCCAACGATATTGACGCATCATGACGGATGCGAAGCGGGTGCCTACATCAGCGTCTTCTGCTTCCGCTACGGCACGGGTCATATCGCGGCTGACCGCGATGTTCTCGTCTCGCAAGAAAGCGATAAAAGCGGCGGTATCCAGCCAAGCCGGCTCCCAGCCATATCGACTCCTTTCAGCCTGCCATATATCGCCTTCCGTCATTGTGCGAAACATGGCTTGCAAATTACTTTGTTGTTGCTGAGTGATACCCGGAGGAGCAAAAACCCCGCGCCAATCGCTATTTGTAAATTGCAATCCGAATTCAGCCAGAGGTGCTGCTGCGATTCCGGCGAGCTTGCTCGCGCCTGCCACAGCGATAATACGCACACGGCCCAATTCAACATATTCGGCAATCTCCTCATAAGAAGACACATTAATGGCATTATCGATGTCCAAAAAACGTTTAACGGCGGCCGTGCCGCCGCCGGGCGTTGGCACATAGCGCATTTGGTCGCGCGCATATCCCAATTGATCAGCAATCGCCCAAATCAATATTTCGTCGATACTGCCCGACGATCCGCCAGTCCATTGCAAAGCCTGAGCATTGGGTGTGCTCATGGCTTCCACCAAATCGCCGAAGTCCTGGATGAAGCTATCATTGCGAACGGCCAGAACAATGCGCGGCCGTGTCAATCTGGCAATCGGCGTCACATCATCCAATGATACGGCGGAATTATTGAAAAAGGTGGCCCCGACCGTCGTCCGTCCGCCGATAAAAACGGCGGATGGGTCGTCGCGCCGCGATTCGATAAAATTGGCCAAAGCAATCAAGCCACCGGCGCCCGGCGAGCGCAAAATATTCACCTTTTCAACAAGACCTGAGGCAACAAGAGCGCGTCGAAGGGCTTGGCCCGATTTATCAAATCCCCCCTCGGGATTGCCCGGCACATAGATTGTTAGCTCACTTGTCTTTTGGCTGCCTGACGCCATTGCGCCTTGTACCGTGCCGGCCAGCACGGAGACAGCCATGATAGACAACACCAAAAATAAAGATGCCCAGCGCGTCATTTTTTCTCCCGGTAACAGTTTATCTTGAAAAACCAGCAGTGCCAAGATGGCAAAGACCTGCATAAGTTGTCGAAAATTCATAAGTCATTTGTCTTGTTTTGTCGGCTTGCAGGTCATCATCACTTGGATGCGTTTTGCGATTGCGCTAGTTTAGACTCCGAATTGGGAGCGTCAACAATGCACATCAAAACGACATTTATACGGTTTTCGACGGCCATCTTTCTGTCCATGGCCCTTGCAGCCTGCACCACGCAGCCACAGCCGACCATCCAAGTGATGAGCTCAGGAGGCTTCACGGCGGCTTATAAGGTGCTGGGGCCGATGTTTGAAAAGGAGACGGGCATTCGTTTGGTCACCGCTTATGGTGCATCCGGTGGCGGTGCGCCCGACTCCATCCCCGAGCGTTTAAAACGCGGTGAATATGCGGATGTTGTAATTTTATCAAAGCGCGGGCTAGGCAATATTACCAAAGCCGGTCATGTTGAGCCGTCTAGTCAAGTTGATTTGGCGCGTTCGGGCATCGGCATGGCCGTATTGGCCGGCGCGGCGCATCCCGACATTAGGTCCAAGAC
>JAKMCZ010000269.1 GCA_022428185.1 Alphaproteobacteria bacterium
GGCTTTTTCGGTGACATCAAGCCCGACCATCGTTACCGGCCAAGACGCGGCAAAAACACATTCGGCAGCATCAGGATCATTCCAGATATTGGCTTCGGCAACGTTGGTGACATTGCCATGCGGTGCCGCCGAGCCGCCCATCACAACAACAGCTTTGACATGATTGGCAATCGCCGGATCATGATCGAGTGCCGCCGCCAGATTGGTCAGGGGGCCAACAGCACAGATGATAATCTCGCCAGAATGGGCAGCGCATGTTTCACATAGATAGCGCGCGGCATCAAGGGGGTTTGCGCTGCCTCGCGGGGTGATTGGCGGGACATTGCCAAAGCCCTCGGCGCCATGCACGAAATCGGCTGGCGGCTCAAGCGGGCGACGACGCGGCGTTGTTGCGCCTTTGCTGATGTCGGTTTTGTAATGCGCCATCTCGGCTAGCGCGAGGGCATTGCGCGTGGCGTTATCGATCGTGACATTGCCGAAAATCGTCGTCAGGCCAAGCACGTGAAGACGCGGATCGGCAAAGGCCATATGAATGGCCATGGCATCATCAATGCCCGGATCGGTATCAATAATAATTTTCTGACGCATGAATCGAACTCATCATCAAGATTGGGTGCGCCATAGGATAAGCGACGCTTGGCGAATGCCGTTTTTCACTTTACGCTCGGATTGGCATCTGTTTCAAGATGCCCTGTAGATATAATTGACGCAGATTGATGCCTGCCAGATGCCGATTACCTGATGCCGATTGGGGACTGAACAGAGGATATGATGACGCAGAAAATGCGACTTGATAATATGGCGGAATGTTTTGAAATTCTGTCAAAACGCCAGCCTGATCCCAAAACCGAACTCGCATTCAGCGATCCCTTTACCTTGCTGGTGGCTGTCGTGCTGTCGGCGCAGGCTACCGATGTCGGGGTGAACAAGGCTACCAAAGGCCTTTTTGCTGCCGCCAGTACCCCCGACCAGATGGTCGCGCTTGGCGTTGAAGGGATTAGCTATCATATCCGTACGATCGGGCTGTTTAATACCAAGGCAAAGAATGTGTACCGCCTGTCAGAATTGCTGATTACGCGGCATAATGGACAGGTGCCGGAAAATCGTGCGGCACTTGAAGCCTTGCCCGGCGTTGGTCGCAAAACGGCGAATGTCGTGCTGAACGAAGCCTTTGGCCATCCGACGATTGCCGTTGATACGCATATTTTCCGCGTGTCGAACCGCACCCGCATGGCACCGGGCAAAACAGTCGAGATTGTCGAAAAGGAATTGTTACGGCGCGTACCCGAAATGTGGAAAAAGGGCGCGCATCACTGGCTGATTCTGCATGGGCGTTATGTATGCAAGGCACGCAAGCCCGCATGTGGGGACTGTGCCATTTCTGATCTGTGCCTGTTTACCGATAAAACCGACTGACGGGTTTCGGGTTTGGCGCGATTAGCTGGCCGGCTTCATCCGGTCTTTGGCCAGTGCGCGGCGACAGATCAGCTCATTCGCGCTGACGCCCATGATAGTCGCGCGATATGCCCAGTCGCGCACGGCATAAACACCATTTTGCTTCATGTCATTTTTGGGGGTCAGGAAAAAATCGAACACACAGCGATCAAGCCGGTATTGCCATATTCTCACCTGACCTTCGGTACGTATGATATCGGCCGCACCAAGAAGCGATAACAGAACCGTATCGGGCTTTGATAATACCGTATCTGGTTTGAATTCGGGCGGTGGTGGTGGTGGCACGGGTGCGGGGGCAGGAATGACAATTTCGGGCGCAATTGCTTCGGGCTTGGCTTCGCCAGATTGCGTTTCCGAAGTCCCTAGCGGCGCGGATGCAACGATGGTGGCATTATCATCTTCGGTGATGCCGGTTTCCATAGCAGGTGACGATGTATCGGCTGAGATATTGTCGGCAGAATCTTTGGTTTCAGTCACGGTTTCTGGCGATGCGGTGGTTGTGGTGACAACAAGATCGGCAGTGCTGTTATCGGGTGCAGCGACAGGTTCAGCAACAGTTTCGGCAACGGTTTTGGTTGTGGCGACTGTCGGGGTGTCGTCAGTTGACATATTCTGGGGCTGGCAGGCACCCAGAAGTCCGGCAGTGACAATAAGCGTGATGGAGGACAAAGGGGCAAAAGACAAAGTAAACAAACGCGGCAAATACATTAATGACGTCCCTTGGCCG
>JAKMCZ010000026.1 GCA_022428185.1 Alphaproteobacteria bacterium
GTCTGGCAAAGCTGATGCGGGCTGAAAATGTTGACCTCATTCATGGCCGTTCGCGTGCGCCCTGTTGGTCGGCGTTGTTTGCCGCCAAGCGCACAAATAGACCCTATGTCACAACTTTTCATTCGACGGTGCATGAAAAGCCGAAAGCCAAAATCTTGTATAATTCATCGCTGGTGCGTGGGCAGGTGAGCATTGCCAATTCGCATTTCACTGCCGCGCGCATTGAGGCGGTCTATCCCTGGGCGGCATCGCGCTTGCGGGTTATCCCGCGTGGCTGCGATGAGCAAGCGCTGGCTCCGGAAAATTTTTCTGCTGCCGATAAAGCTGCCAAGCGCGCTGCTTGGGGGGTCGGTGACAGCGATTTTGTCATTATATGTCCGGCTCGGGTGACGCATCTGAAGGGTCAACATGTGCTGATTGCGGCGCTTGGCCTATTGGCCTCAGACAAAAAACCGAAACTGGTTCTGGTCGGCAGCGCGCAGGGGCGCGATGATTATGTTGCCGAGCTGAAAAGCCAGGCGGCGGCTTTGGGTTTTGGCGACCGGCTGGTGATGACCGGCCTTGAAACGGATATGGCTTCGGCTTATGCGGCGGCGGATCTGGCCATTGTACCGACCATTCGCCCCGAGCCTTTCGGGCGCACCATTATTGAAGCGCAAGCGGCCGGTCTGCCGGTTATCGGTTCTGATGCGGGGGGCTATCGCGAGACGATTATCGCCCAATCGCCTGCCAAAGGCGGCACGGGCTGGCTGGCGCGGATTAATAATGCCGAGGCATTGGCGGCGGCGATTGAGGCTGCTCTGGCCATGTCGCCGGAGGATTTGGCGGCGATGGGCCAGAATGGCCGCGCCAATGTGTTGGCCAATTATACGCGCACCGCCATGTGCCAACGCACGTTGAATGTCTATCGGGAGCTTATTCTATGACGCGCGCCATTAAGGAACCGGGCGGCGTGTTGCTTATTGGTGTCGGTTTGGACGATATTGCACTGGACGCGGCCTTGCGCGAGATATACGCAGATGCGTCATCGCTCACCGTATTGGTCGATGGGCAACAACAAAAACGCTCCCTTAAAGCTGACGACATATGGGTCTATTCGCGGCTTGGCTTGCGCGGCGCATTGGCTTTGATAAGGCGCATTGCATGGCGTCGATTTGATGCGGTTTATCAGCCTAACCCGCACCATTTACCCTATTTGAAATTTTTCATCTGGCCGCGCCCGAACTGGCTAAATACGGTTTGAGGAAAGCTGACACGATGCTTTATCAAGGCTAAATCGCGATTTTTCCTGATGATTTCTCGTTGACTTCGCAGCCATATCGCCTAAACCTAGCCGTCATCGGCCAGCAAAAGCCGTTAAAGGCAACAGCAATAGGAGCGAAGCCATAGCACGTAGACCACACGCCGCGCAGCCCCAGCGACAGCAAGGCCCGCGCGTCAATCGAATGATTACATCGCCGAAAGTTTTACTTATCGGCGCTCAGGGTGAAAAAATGGGCGAAGTCGACACGGATTCGGCGGTCGCCATGGCAGAAGAAGAAGGCCTTGATTTGGTCGAAGTATCGCCAAATGCCAACCCGCCAGTTTGCAAAATTCTCGATTATGGCAAGCTCAAATATCAAGAACAGAAAAAGGCCAGTGAGGCGCGCAAGCGTCAAAAAACGGTCGATGTCAAAGAAATAAAAATGCGGCCGAATATCGACACGCACGACTATGACGTCAAAATGCGAAATGTGGTCAAATTCCTTGAGGGTGGCGACAAAGTGAAAGTCACCATGCGTTTTCGTGGTCGCGAAATGGCGCATCAGGAATTGGGCATGGATGTGCTCAATCGGGTGCGCGACGATGTCGATGAATTATCAAAAGTCGAGGCGGTTCCGAAAATGGAAGGCCGCCAAATGACGATGGTGCTGGCGCCCAGATAGGCTGTTAAAGCTGTTTTAGAATATCGGGGCGGTCGGTAATCAAATCATCGACGCCCAAATCAGCCAGCCGTTGCATTTCGGCTTCATCGTTCACCGTCCAAGCCGAGACACGAAGGCCCAAACCACGCGCCACCGCCATAGTTTCCTCTGTTACATCGCGCCAATCGGCAAACCAGCCAGTGCCGCCTTTGGCCCCAATGGCGCGCAAAACACGCTCACCATGCGTTTTGCCGTCCATATCACGCCAATCCATATCGTCCCACCACGGTGCGCCATCGCGCGAGGCGGCGCGAATGACAGCCGCCATACCGCCCGGCTTATCATTGGCCGCGCTTTCATGCTCGGGGTCGGTTTCGGCAAAACCCATCGTCGTATAGGCGTGGCGCATCTCCGGAAAAGCAGCGCGCACCTTATTGATGCATCGCCAATCAAAAGAAATAACAATATGGCGCTCCGCGACGCGCGAGCTGCTTAAAGCGTCAATATAAAGCGCCGCGAGCGTTTCAGCCTGCGCCGCGTCCACCAAACCGGTTTTTAGCTCGGCATAAGCGCGGAAATGCTCTGGTGTCTGCGCCAGCATCTCATCAAAAGCGGCGAGCGTCGGAATTTGCGCGCCGTCAATCGCGTGACGCTGGGCGCGTTTTTGTGCGTATGCCGAACCGATTTGCAAACGCCCGACATCATAAGTGGCAAGGTCCGGCAAATTCAGCGCATCAATGCGCGGTGTCGGTTTTTCAAGAAAAACGCCGTCAAGCCGCGTCGCTACGGGCTTTAAGCGTGCATCATGGTGAATCACCAACTTCCCGTCCGCACTGGCTTGCAAATCGAACTCGATACCGTCGACACCCAATTCAATGGCCTGCCCAAACGCCTCAAGCGTGTTTTCCGGCCACAAATCGGCGCCCCCGCGATGGGCAATATTGAGTGGTTTTGCCATTTTTCTCATTCTCTTCGCACGCTTGCATTTTATCGCCTATCGCGTATAACACCCGCTGCTTCAGGCGCATAGCGTTTTGAAGTCGGTCGGCTGGCCGATAAGGGCTGCCAAGTCGATTGTTGACGAAATCCAATTTGGAAGGACACGAAATGCCCAAAATGAAGACCAAATCAGGGGCCAAAAAGCGTTTTAAGCTGACGGCTTCTGGCAAGGTGCGCGCCGGACAGGCAGGAAAACGCCACGGCATGATTAAACGCACCAATAAGCAGCTTCGCAATCAGCGCGGCACGACGGTTTTGTCGCCGCAAGACGCGAAAATCGCGCGCAAATTCCTACCCAACGGTTAAGGAGGAGAAGATATGTCTCGTGTGAAACGCGGCGTGACTTCCCATGCACGCCATAAAAAAGTTCTCGCTAAGGCCAAAGGTTATTATGGCCGCCGCAAAAATACCATTAAGGTCGCCAAACAAGCAGTCACCAAAGCTGGGCAATATGCCTATCGTGATCGCCGTGCGCGCAAGCGCAATTTCCGCGCCTTGTGGATTCAACGTATCAATGCCGCTTCGCGCTCGCATGGGCTGGCCTATGGTCAGTTTATCAACGGGCTGGGAAAAGCCGGTATCGAAGTAGACCGCAAAGTGCTGGCCGATTTGGCCGTGCATGAGCCATTGGCTTTTGAGGCGTTGGTCGGCAAAGCCCGCGCCGCGCTCGGTTAATTTCGACTAAAAGCATTTGACGGGGTCAATGCACCCCTGCAACATATTCCCGCCCGCATCAAAAACAGGTTTCGGCCTGAACAGATGCGGGTGGTTTTTTATTTATGACGAGTTGAAGCGACGAATTGAGATGAGCGGCGACACCCAAAAACAAGCAGGGCAATTGGAAACCAAAATTGTGGCTGCGATTGACGCGACCACAGATGCGACTGCATTGGAAGCCGTGCGCGTCGGCAGTCTCGGTAAAAAAGGCTCAGTGTCGGCACTGTTGAAAACATTGGGCGGCATGAGCGCTGAAGAGCGCCAGCTTAATGGCCCGCTATTTAATGCCCTGCGCGATAAAATCGCCGAGGCAATAGCCGCGAAAAAGACCGAATTGGACGCAGCCGCGCTCAATGCGCGTCTTGCCGAAGAGACGATGGACATGACCCTGCCGGTCGATAGCGATCCGCAATTT
Source organism: Alphaproteobacteria bacterium (assembly GCA_022428185.1). Taxonomy (GTDB): domain Bacteria; phylum Pseudomonadota; class Alphaproteobacteria; order RS24; family RS24; genus UBA8337. The sequence goes on from JAKMCZ010000026.1 coordinate 4,036, forward strand.
GAAGGCCGTATTCATCCGGTTAGTCAGGTGATGGAAGAATTGTCGGCAATTTTTGCCGATATGGGCTTCGATGTCGCCGAAGGGCCCGACATTGAAAGTCAGTTTTATAATTTCTCGGCTTTGAATATCCCCGAAGCGCATCCGGCGCGACAAATGCATGACACATTTTACTTAAAAGCCGAAGAAGATGGCGACGCACTGGTATTGCGCACCCATACCTCGCCGGTGCAAGTGCGTACCATGCAGCAAGGGCAGGCCGAAAAAAGTGGCCCGCCTTTCCGTTTTATCGCGCCCGGGCGCACTTATCGTTGCGATAGCGACCAAACCCACACCCCAATGTTCCATCAGATTGAGGGTTTGGTGGTCGATGAGAGCACCCATATGGGGCATTTGAAGCACACGCTGGAAACCTTTTTGGCGGCATTTTTCGAGCTCGACGACATCGCCATTCGGTTTCGCCCCAGCTATTTTCCGTTTACCGAGCCGAGCATGGAAATCGACATGCAGTGCCATCGCGATGGCGAGCGTCTGGTGGTCGGCAGTGGTGATGAGTGGATGGAAATCGGTGGTTCGGGCATGGTTAACCCCCATGTGCTGCGCCATGCCGGCATTGATGCCGATAAATATCAAGGTTTTGCATTTGGCATGGGTATTGACCGCTTGGCGATGTTGAAATATGGCGCGCCTGATTTGCGCGCTTTCTTTGAGGCGGACTTGCGCTGGCTCAAACATTACGGCTTTTTGCCGATAGATGTGCCGGGACTGGCTGCCGGTCTGTCGAATAAAACGCTCGCCAATATCAATAAAGCGACATGAGGGGGATAAGATGAAATTCACCCTCTCTTGGCTGATGGCGCATCTCGACACCAAAGCCACGCTTGACGAGATTGTCGATAAATTGACCCTTATCGGGTTGGAAGTCGAGGCCGTTAGCGACCCCGCCGTGACCTATGCCAATTTTGAAGTGGCGGAAATTATTGCTACCGAGCCGCACCCCGATGCCGATAAATTGCAAATCTGCACGGTCAAAAGCGGGCAAGGCGAACAAAAACTGGTTTGCGGCGCGCCCAATGCACGCGCCGGACTGATCGGCATTTTAGCGCAGCAAGGCGCAGTCATTCCGGCCAATGGTATGGTGCTGGGCAAGGCCAAAATTCGCGGCGTTGAGAGCAATGGCATGATGTGTTCGGGGGCTGAGCTTGGCCTGTCAGATGACCATGACGGCATTATCGACCTCGAAAACGCTCCCGCCATCGGCACATCGGCAGCTCAAGCGCTGGGGCTGGATGATGCCATGATTGAGATAGGCATTACGCCCAACCGCCCTGATTGTCTTGGCGTGCGCGGCATTGCCCGCGATTTGGCCGCCACCGGTCTTGGCAAGTTAAAGGCTGATGAAACCAAGCCGATTAAAGCCGATAAAGAATGTGACACAAAAATTGAGGTGCGCGGCGATGGCTGTCCGATTTTTGCCGCTTGCCGGATTGAAGGGGTCAAAAATACCGACAGTCCGGCCTGGTTGAAAGCCCGCCTGACCGCCATCGGCCTCAAACCGATAAGCGCGCTGGTCGATATCACCAATTATATTTCCTATGACCGAGGACGACCTTTACATGTTTATGATGCCGACAAGTTGAGCGGCACAGTGCGTGCGCGCGCCGCCCAAAAAGGCGAGAGCTTTGTCGCGCTGGACGATGAGACCTATGACTTGCGCGACAGCGACTGCGTGATTGCCGATGACCAATCGGTTTTGGGGCTTGGCGGCATTATGGGTGGGCTCGATAGCGGTTCGACGTTCGACACAGAAAATGTGCTGGTCGAAAGCGCCTGGTTTGACCCGGTCGCGATTGCGCTATCGGGGCGGCATCATAATATCGACAGCGACGCACGCTATCGCTTTGAGCGCGGTGTTGACCCGGCTTCGGTCGAGAGCGGCTTGGCGCTGGCGGTCAGTATGATTGTCGATATTTGCGGCGGTACGGTTTGTACGCCGGTAATTGCCGGACAAATAGCCGATACGGAAAAAACCATCAGCTTTGAGCCGAGCCGTGTGCAGCAATTGACCGGTCTTGAGATTGACGAAAACACCATGCAGTCCATTCTCGACAAGCTTGGTTTCGCGGTCAAAACCGGCAAAACATGGCAGGTCAGCGTGCCGAGCTGGCGACCCGATATTGATGATGCCACGCATGGGGCTGATATTGTCGAAGAGATTGTGCGCATTTACGGGCTTGACGAAGTGCCGTCCACGCCCCTGCCGCAGCACAAGGGGGTCGCCAAGCCGACCTTGACCCTCGACCAACGCCGCGCCGGTTTGATGCGGCGCGCTTTGGCGGCGCGCGGGCTGGTTGAGGCGGTCACTTGGTCGTTCATCTCAAAAACGCAATCAGAAGCCTTTCATGGGGCTGACGGTCTCGAATTGGCTAATCCGATATCCTCGGAACTGTCGCATATGCGCCCGTCGCTTTTGCCCGGGCTGATGACGGCGGCGCAAAGAAACAGGGATAGAGGCGCGGCTTCGATCAATCTGTTTGAGTTGGGCCACGAATTTCAAGCCGCCACACCGGGCGCTCAGCGTTTCGCCGCTGCCGGACTTCGTTCCGGTTCAGGCGCCGGACCGGCAGCGACCAAAAATTGGCGCGGCGCACCCACCGGTCTCGATGCCTATGCAGCACGCGCCGATGCCGAGGCGGCACTGGCGGCTTGCGGCGTTGCACCCGACGGTTTGCAGGTTTTGCCGATTAGCCAAGACAGCGATATTGACTGGTATCACCCGGGACGCAGCGGCATGCTAGCGCGCAATCCGCGCGAGCCAATGGCGGTGTTTGGCGAGTTGCATCCGGCTCTCCTACAAGCCTTTAACATTGATGGCGCAATGGTGGCTTTTGAAGTCTGGCCCGACACGGTGCCCGCGCCGAAAGACACTGCCGAATTGGCACGCAGCGCACTCGCCCTGTCCAATTTACAAAGCCTGACACGCGATTTTGCCTTTGAGGTCAGCCAAGCGACACGCGCCGCCGATATAGTGCGCGCCGCAAAAGGCGCAGACAAAAAACTCATTACGCACGTGCGGGTGTTTGACGTGTTTGAAGGCGGCAATTTACCCGACGGCATGAAATCGGTAGCGCTGGAAGTGACCTTGCAGCCGCAGGATAAAACCCTAACCGATGCCGAAATTGACGCGGTCGCCGACAAAGTAACCGCTGCGGTGGAAAAAACCTCAGGCGGCAGGCTGCGGGGCTGATTTACATCATCTGATTTAACGCGCAATTGACGCATTGGCGGCGCGGACTGGCGGTGCTATATCGTGGCTGATGAGTGCAACGTCCAAAAGCCATATTCGCAATTTTTCGATTATTGCCCATATCGATCACGGCAAATCGACACTGGCCGACCGGTTAATCCAAATGACCGGCGGGTTGAGCGC
>JAKMCZ010000052.1 GCA_022428185.1 Alphaproteobacteria bacterium
ATCTTGCGGAGCGCGAATAAGACCAAGCTGCCAATAATCATCGATTTGCTTTTGGCCGAGGCTCTCAATATCCAGTGCCGCGCGGGAGACAAAATGCTTTAACCGCTCGCGCGCTTGCGCCGGACAGGTAAAACCGCCCGAGCAGCGTGTCACAACATCAGCTTCACCATCGTCGCGAACTTCGCGCTCGGCAGTCGCGCCGCAAGCCGGACAGATTGTCGGGAATGGGAAAACCTTGCTATCGCTTGGGCGTTTGTTTTCCAACACCCGAACGACTTGCGGTATCACATCGCCGGCGCGCTGAATGACCACCATGTCACCAATGCGAATATCTTTACGCGCAATCTCATCGGCATTGTGCAAAGTCGCATTGGATACCACCACGCCGCCCACGGTCACGGGCTCCAGCTTGGCGACAGGCGTAAGCGCGCCGGTGCGACCGACCTGAATGTCAATATCATTGAGTTTGGTAATTGCTTGTTCGGCAGGAAATTTATGGGCAATGGCCCAACGCGGCGCGCGCGACACAAACCCCAAGCGGGTCTGATAATCCAATCGGTCAACCTTATAAACCATGCCGTCAATGTCATAACCCAAGGTCGCGCGTTGGCTTTCAATCTCTGCCCAATGTGCCAGCAGCCCCCGTGTATCCGACACGGTGACAAAAGCCGGATTAACGCTGAACCCCCATTGGCTGAAGTATTCCATCATGCTGCTTTGCGTATCTGTTGGCATGCCGCTCATCTCGCCCCAAGTATAGGCAAAAAATTTCAGCGGACGTTGCTTGGTGATTTCAGGGTCAAGTTGGCGCAAGCTGCCCGCCGCAGCATTGCGCGGATTAGCAAATATCTTGCCCCCATCGGCCTGTTGTCTTTTGTTCAACGCTTCAAAATCAGCGTGGCTCATATAAACCTCGCCACGCACCTCAACAGTATCGGGAACAGGACCTGACAGTTTGTGCGGAATATCCGGCAGGGTTTTAAGATTAGCCGTAATGTCCTCGCCGACACGCCCATCGCCGCGCGTCGCGCCTTGAACGAAAACGCCTTTTTCATAGCGCAAGCTGGCCGATAGGCCGTCAATCTTCGGCTCTGACGTAAATTTTAGTTTCAACTCGGCATCAAGATTGAGAAAACGTCGTATGCGCGTATCAAAATCGGCGACATCGTCATCGTCAAAAGCATTGCCCAAGGACAACATCGGCACGGCATGTTCAACCTTGCCAAACGCACTTGTCGGCGCGGCTCCAACCCGCTCGCTCGGGCTGTCGGCGCGTTTTAATGCGGGAAACCGCGTCTCAATAGCCTGATTGCGCTGACGCAAAGCGTCATATTCGGCATCCGAAATCAACGGCGCGTCATTTTGGTGATAAGCCGCATCATGGACGGCAATTTCCTCGGCCAGACGGGCAAGCTCGGCCTTCGCGGCGTCTTCGCTCAGAGCGTCGACCGCGCTATCAGCCGTCATTACTCCACCTCCAACAGCCGTTGCGCTGCCGCACGCGCCTCATCGGTAATATCTGCGCCCGATAACATACGCGCCACTTCTTCAAGCCGCGCCGTGTCTTCCAGCGACGCAACGCTGGTGCTGACCGAGCCATTCTCGCCGCTTTTACTGACCCGCCAATGATGATTGCCGCGCGCCGCGACTTGCGGGCTGTGCGTCACCACCAATACCTGACCGTTTTGCGCCAAACGGTTTAACCTTGTGCCAACCGCCTCAGCCACTGCGCCACCGACACCGGCATCAACTTCGTCAAATATCAACGTGCTGCCCTGCCCTTCGGCAGCCAGAGACACTTTCAGCGCCAACATGAAGCGTGCCAATTCACCGCCCGATGCGATTTTGGCAATCGGCCCAGGTGCCATGCCCGGATTGGTTGAGGCGACAAAACGGATTTTATCGACACCATGCGCCGCACCATCGGCTAAATCGACACGCTCAATATCGGTTGAGAAATTGCCACCATCAAGCTTAAGCGGCACTAATTCTTGATTAACCATTTCATCGAGCCGTCCGGCAGCCGACTGACGCGCATCGGATACCGCTAATGCCGCTTGCTCATACGCCGCATCGCTATCGCGAACGGTCGCTTCCAGTTCGGCCATGCGGTCATTACCGCCATGAATAGCACTCAATTTATTATCCATTTCAGCCAGCAATTCAGGCAAGCCGTCGCAGGTCGTGTCGTGCTTGCGCGCCAAACCGCGCAACGCAAATAACCGTCCTTCGACCTCTTCCAGCCGCCTCGGATCATTGGTAATGCGTGCGCCTGCATCAGACACGGCGAGACGCGCCTCGCCAGCCTCAATCAGCGCGCGATCAATGGCCGAAATAGCATCGTCAAGCTGACCGGCAGCTTCCGGCGCGATTTTTTCCAGCCGCCGCAACGCCCCGTTTAGTGCATTTTCAATACTGCCTTCGCCTCGCAGGAAACTTTCAGCCTCTCGTAAATCGCCGATAATCTTTTCTGAATTCATCAGCAAGGTTCGCTCATCAGCCAGCCCGATTTCCTCGCCGGTTTTCGGGTTCAGTTCCTGCAATTCGGCAATCGAATGGGTTAAAAATTCAGCATCGGCACTGGCTTTCGCCAATTCGGCCCGATAGACCGCCAGCCCATTGCGCGCTTCTTGGCGTGCATCATACAGCTTGCCGAGGTCGCGCACCGTCTCGGTCAAGCCGGCAAAGCCGTCCAGCAAATTGCGTTGGGTTGCCGCATCGGTAAGCGCCTGACTTTCGTTTTGTCCGTGAATTTCGACCAGCATACTGCCAATCTGCTTTAACAAATTGACGCCAATGGCTTGGTCATTGCAAAAAGCGCGACTGCGTCCATCGGCTGATTGCTGGCGGCGCAATATCAGTTCCGATACCGGCCCGCCCTCATCAAGCCCGTTTTCGGTCAATATTTGTTGCACCTGATGGTGGTCGGGCAGTTGAAAAATTGCCGTAACGCTGCCTTGCGCGCACCCCTGCCGCACCAGACCGACATCGCCGCGCGCGCCGGTCGCCAAACCGAGCGCATCAAGCAAAATCGATTTACCGGCACCTGTCTCGCCGGTCAAAGTGCATAATGTCGGTTGCCAATCAAGGTCGAGCCGGTCAATCAGGACAATGTCACGAATGGACAGCGAAACCAGCATCGGCGCGCCCTATAGAACCTTGTCGAGGGCGCGGCTAATCCATGATTTTTCGTCTTTAACCGGCTTCAAGTCGCGCTCCACCAGAATTGAATAGCTATCGCGATACCAATCGCTATCGGGGAAATTATACCCCAGCACGGCCGCCGCGTTTTGTGCTTCGGCCACCACGCCGAGTGACATATAAACCTCGGTGAGGCGGTGCAAGGCTTCAGGCACATGGCTGGTGCGACCATAGCGTTCAATAACATTGCGGAAGCGACCGGCGGCAGCGGCATAGTTTCGGCGATTGAGATAAAAGCGACCGACACTCATCTCCTTGCCTGCAAGATTGTCTTCGGCCAAATCGAGTTTCAATATGGCATCGCGCGCATAGTCGGAATCGGGATAACGCCGAACAACCTCGGTCAAAGCGACCATGGCTAGTTCGGTGATGCGCTGGTCGCGGCTGACATCGGAAATCCGCTCATATTGCGACATCGCAATCAGATAATGTGCATAGGGCGCTTGGTTATTCCCCGGATAAAGGGCAAGAAAGCGCCGCGCCGTTGAGATGGCCTCGTCATATCTATTCTGCAAATAGTAAGTGTAAGCCGACATGACCATCGCGCGACGCGCCCAGAGCGAGTAAGGGTGTTGGCGCTCAACCTCGTCAAATTCTTGCGTCGCAAAAATATAATTGCCCAGAGCCAGTTCCTCATGCGCCTTATTGTAAATTTCCTCGACGGGGCGCTCGATATATTCGCCCTCGATTTGCACGCCGCCACAAGCGGCGAGGCACAAAGCCGCCGCCATGCTCAATGAAACCCTGATATTACTGGTCATTTTTTTCATGTGATTCCGCAATTGTTGAGAAAGCATTTTAATGCATCGCACGGCGCGAAGCCAGCCTGATTGCCCGCGCAAAGAGAAATAAAACAATAAAATTTAGGGATTATTCGGCGGCGAGAACCGCGTCGTCCAATGCCAGATCGACCAGCTCAAAGCAATCATCATCAGCGAACAAAGCGTTCAAAAGCTGATTGTGCAATGCATGGCCTGATTTGTAGCCGCGATAGCGACCGATTAGTGGCATGCCCATCAAATACATATCACCAATCGCATCAAGCAATTTGTGTTGCACAAACTCGTAAGCTGAGCGCAGGCCTTCTTCGTTCAAGACCTCGTCGCCATCAACGACAACCGCATTTTCCATCGAACCGCCCAGAGCCAAACCGGCCTTGTGCATGGCTTCAACCTGTTGCGCCATGCAGAATGTCCGAGCATTGACCACATCGGTGTCAAAACCGTCTTTATCCAGCGTCACGGCATAGGATTGACGACCAATCGCGCCGCAATCGAAATCAATCTCGGCTTCAAAAACCCGTTCGCTATCAGGCAGCAATTCGCAATAAGCGTCGCCATTTTGAACGCGTACTGGCTTGGTGACGCGCACAATGCGGCGTGACACGCCCAGTTCGCGAATACCGGCACGATTAACAAGCTCAACAAATGGCTTGGCGCTACCGTCCATAATCGGCACTTCAGCAGCGTCGATTTCAACAATGGCATTATCAATACGCAGACCGGCAAAGGCCGCCATTAAATGCTCAACCGTGCCGACCACATGGCCGAAACGATTGCCGATTTTCGAAGATAGCGTAACCTCGCACACGCTGGCGCATAGCGCCGGGATAACCGCTTCAGCAGCATCTTCAATATCGGTGCGAACAAAAACAATGCCGGTGTCAGCAGCAGCGGGCAGCAGGCGGATATTCACCTCACGACCCGAATGGAGACCAATACCGCTCAATGCGGCTTCCTCGGCAACCGTGGTTTGCCAGACACCCAGACGCGCCGCCTGCGGCAATGCAGAAAGCGGCGCAGCGATAAACTGTTCCGTCATTTGTGCAATACTGGCAGGTGCTGCGGCCATTTAATTTCCTCAATAAGCCCTTGGGGGCTGTTTCATGAGTTTGTTCTACAT
>JAKMCZ010000053.1 GCA_022428185.1 Alphaproteobacteria bacterium
CCGACTGCCTTATTTTGTCTGACGAGTTGAACCATGCCTCGATGATTGAGGGCGTGCGTCAAAGCGGCTGCTCAAAACTTATCTGGCGGCATAATGACCTCGAGCATCTGGAAAGCCTGTTGCGCGATGCTGATCCAGCGCGCCCCAAGCTGATTGCCTTTGAAAGCGTTTATTCAATGGATGGTGATATTGCGCCGATTGAAGCGATTTGCGACCTGGCCGATAAATATGATGCGCTGACTTATCTTGATGAAGTGCATGCTGTCGGCATGTATGGCAATCGTGGTGGCGGCATTGCCGACCGCGATAATCTGATGCATCGCGTCGATATTATTGAAGGCACATTGGCTAAAGCTTTTGGCATTATGGGCGGCTATATTTCCGCCAAACAAAATCTGGTTGATGCCATTCGCTCTTATGCGCCGGGCTTTATTTTCACCACCACTTTACCGCCGACAGTCGCGGCGGGCGCGATTAAAAGCGTTCAACTGGTCAAGCAGGCGACCGATTTACGCGCCAGCCATCAAGAGCGCGCTGAGACGCTAAAAAATATGTTGGCGCAAGCCGGAATGCCGGTTTTGCGCACCGAAACGCATATTGTTCCGCTCATGGTCGGCGATCCGGTGCTATGCAAAGCGGCATCTGACCGCTTGCTCAATGAGCATGATATTTACATTCAGCCAATCAACTATCCGACCGTGCCGCGTGGCACGGAACGGTTGCGCATCACCCCATCACCTTTGCATAATGACGAGATGATGACCGCGTTGGTGACAGCCGTGCAGGAAGTCTGGGCCCATTTGGATATTTCCTGCAATTTACCGGAATTGATGACTGCGCCTGCGGCTCAGTAATGGTCTCAAAAACACATCCTGAAATTGCTTTTGGTAAAACCGGCCTGTTGCTGGTCAATCTCGGCACGCCGGAATCACCGGATAAAAAAGGCTTACGTCCCTATCTCAAACAGTTTTTGAGCGACCGGCGCGTTATTGAGGCATCGCCCTTGATTTGGCAACCGATTTTGCGCGGCATTATTTTGAACACGCGACCTAAAAAATCGGCTGAGGCGTATGCCAAAATCTGGCGTAAGGAAAGCAATGAAAGCCCATTGCGTTATTACACACGCGTGCAGGCTGAGAAATTACAAGCCGAGATTGGGTCAGACGTGAAAATCGACTGGGCAATGCGCTATGGCGCACCCTCGATTGAAACACAGCTCGCCGATATGAAAGCAGCAGGGTGCGAGCGTATCGCCATTGTCGCGCTCTATCCGCAATACAGCGCCTCCACGTCGGCCAGTGTTTATGATGATGTTTTTCGCGCCTTGTTAAAATTGCGCTGGCAACCAGCCATTCGCACCGCTGCGCCGTGGCACGACCACCCTGCCTATATTGATGCCTTGGCAAAATCGGTAACCGACCATTTGGACGGATTGGATTTTGAACCTGAGGTCATCATCGCGTCGTTTCACGGGCTGCCGCAAAGCTATTTTGAGAAAGGCGACCCGTATCACTGCCATTGCGCGAAAACAGCGCGCCTGTTGCGCGAAAAGCTCGGCATGAATGAAGATAAACTTCGACTGACTTTTCAGTCACGCTTCGGGCCGACCAAATGGCTGGAGCCTTATACCGACAAGACGGTGATTGACCTTGCAGAACAGGGCATCAAAAAAGTAACGGTGGTAACACCGGGCTTTATTTCCGACTGCGTCGAGACATTGGAAGAAATCGGTATCGCCCTGCAAGAAGACTTCGCCGATGCGGGTGGAACGCATTTTTCCACCGTTTCCTGCCTCAATGACACTGTAATGTCACAAAATCTTTTGAAAATTCTGGCCGAAAGAGAGCTTGCCGGCTGGGTCTGATATTGACCTGCGACCGCTTTTTCGGGCAGGGTTAATAATCAAAGGTTTAAAGTGTTCGATTTGTTGCAACTTTTGGGGTGGCCGCCCTCGCTTTTAACCGGCGGTCTACTTATCCTCTTATCGCTTGTCTATGGTATTCAGGCGCGCATCAAACTGCGCCCAATTTTACTGGCCGTTCAGGTCGCTCTCATCATCATCATTTTCGACGCTTTTATGAATGCGACCGATATTTGGCCCGCCGATTTGGCCGATGCGTTGTTAACTCAGACCGTAGGCAAATTGCTGGGTTATTTCATAATAAGCTGGCTAATTATCAGAGTTTGCTTCATTCTTAGGTTTCGTAACAGTCAGTCAAACATCTTCACACGAAACCGTCGGCCATGACCCAAACAACTTTTACACGCGGGCTGAAGGCATACACTGTCGGCCTTCTTACCCTTATCTACACTGCCAATTATGTGGACCGGCAAATCGTTGCCATTTTGCTCGAGGCGATTAAAACCGATTTGCAATTGAGTGATACGCAGCTTGGCATGCTGACCGGTCTCGCTTTCGGCATTTTTTACGCGACTCTGGGCATTCCGATTGCCTATCTGGCCGACCGCTTATCACGGAAGAAAATCATCATTGCCTCGCTGACCCTATTTTCGCTTATGACCTATGCATGTGGGTTAGCGCAAAACTATCTTCAGCTTTTGCTGGCGCGCATCGGCGTCGGCGTGGGTGAAGCGGGCACCAGCCCACCATCGCACGCCATGATTGCCGATATGTATGCGCCATCAGACCGCGCTACGCCGTTGGCGGTGTTTGCTCTGGGCATTAATATCGGCCTGTTTGTGGCCTTTATCGCGGGTGGTTGGATTGCCGATAATTATGGCTGGCGAACCGCCATTCAGATCATCGCCCTGCCCGGTTTTCTTCTTGCCATTATTGCTTGGTTTACACTGAAAGACCCACCGCGCGGCATGAGCGACGAGGGCGACACGGCTTCTGCGCCGCCGCTTATGGTGACCATCAAATATATGTGGCAAACACCGTCTATGCGGCAATTGCTCATCGGGTCGACGCTCATCATTATTGTCGGCTATGGCGCGGTAGCATGGCTACCCAGCTATTTCATTCGCGTGCATGGCATGACAGCGACGCAAGTCGGCACTATTTTGGCGCTTATGATCGGTTTTGGCGGCGCCATCGGCACGACAATGGGCGGCATCATTGCTGACCGAATGGGCAAGAAAGATGTGCGTTGGAATATGTGGTTGGTCGGCATTGTCGGTATCGTCGCAGCACCTTTTTCGGTGATGGGTTATCTCGCCCCGACCGGCACAGTGGCTCTTTTATGGTTAATTGTTCCAACCATGGTGGGCGCATTTTATTTCGGCCCGACACTTGCTATGTTGCACACGCTGGTAAAACCTGAAATGCGGTCGCTGGCTTCCGCTATCCTGCTGTTTATCAATAATATCTTCGGTCTCGGCATCGGCCCGTTAAGCGTCGGCATAATGAGTGATGCGCTGGCACCCGCATATGGGACACGCTCGCTCGGCATTGCGCTTGCCCTCATTGTGATGATTGGCATTTGGGGCAGTATTCACTATCTGCTCGCCGGTCGCTCCATCGGTAGAGATATCGCAGCGGCGCATATCGCCTAAATCCATCGTCCCTGCGTTGTCGTAATAGTACCATGTGACCCTACTTTGCCCTTTTGCTGGTCAGCCTGATTGC
>JAKMCZ010000084.1 GCA_022428185.1 Alphaproteobacteria bacterium
ATATCACCCTGAATGAGGGGCGCGAGGCCATTACCATTACGGTTGCGAATGCTGGTGACAGGCCAGTGCAAATCGGCAGCCATTATCACTTTGCTGAAACCAATGCGGCGCTCGATTTTGACCGTGATAATGCACGCGGTATGCGCCTTGATATAGCCGCGGGAACGGCGGTTCGTTTCGAGCCAGGCCAGACCCGCGATGTCCAGCTAATCCCGATTGCGGGTGCGCGGCGTGTCTTTGGCTTTAACGCACAGATTATGGGAGATCTATAAATGGCTGCCAAAATATCCAGAGGCATCTATGCTGATATGTATGGACCAACAACCGGCGACCGTGTGCGTCTGGCCGATACTGATTTGATTGTCGAGGTCGAGCATGATCTCACCAGCTATGGCGAAGAGGTCAAGTTTGGCGGCGGCAAGGTCATTCGTGATGGCATGGGCCAGTCGCAGGTAACACGGGCCGATGGGGCCGTTGATACTGTTATCACCAACGCCCTGATCATCGACGTTTCGGGTATTTATAAAGCGGATGTAGGTTTGAAAGACGGCCAGATTAGCGCCATTGGCAAAGCCGGTAATCCCGACACCCAACCCGGCGTTGATATCATTATTGGCCCGGGAACCGAGGCGATTGCCGCCGAGGGCCATATTCTTACCGCTGGTGGTTTTGACAGCCATATTCATTTCATTTGCCCACAGCAGATTGATGACGCGCTTCAATCGGGGCTTACGACAATGCTGGGCGGCGGCACTGGCCCCGCGCATGGCACATTGGCGACTACCTGCACGCCGGGTAGCTGGCATATTGGCCGGATGTTACAGGCGGCCGATGGGTTGGCGATGAACCTTGCTTTTGCGGGCAAAGGAAATGCATCGATTCCGGCGGCGCTAGAGGAACAGGTTATTGGCGGCGCATGCGCGTTAAAATTGCACGAGGATTGGGGAACCACACCGGCGGCGATTGATAATTGCCTATCGGTTGCCGATGCGATGGATGTGCAGGTGATGATCCATACCGATACGCTTAACGAAAGCGGGTTTGTTGAAAACACTGTCAGCGCAATGAAAGAACGCGTTATTCATGCGTTCCATACAGAGGGCGCTGGCGGTGGTCATGCGCCAGACATTATCAAGATTTGCGGCGAGCCATTTGTAATCCCGTCATCAACCAACCCGACCCGTCCCTATACGGTCAATACGCTGGAAGAGCATCTCGATATGCTGATGGTATGTCACCATCTCGATAAATCCATTCCCGAAGATGTGGCCTTTGCCGAGAGCCGTATCCGGCGCGAAACCATTGCGGCTGAGGATATCCTGCATGATATGGGCGCGTTCTCGATCATCGCATCGGATAGCCAGGCAATGGGCCGTGTTGGTGAGGTGATTATCCGCACATGGCAGACCGCGCATAAGATGAAAGTCCAGCGTGGCCGCCTGCCAGAGGAAACTGGCGAGAATGATAATATGCGGGTCAAACGCTATATTGCGAAATATACGATTAACCCGGCAATCGCGCATGGTATCTCTGGGCATATCGGGTCAATCGCGGTTGGCAAGCGGGCTGATCTGGTGCTGTGGAAACCGTCATTCTTTGGCGTAAAGCCGGAGATGGTGTTACTGGGCGGCAGTATTGCCGTGGCCCAGATGGGCGATCCAAACGCATCAATCCCGACACCGCAACCGGTCTATACCCGCCCGATGTTTGCCAGCCTAGGACGGTCTGTCGAGCATTCAGCGGTGACCTTTGTTAGTGATGCGGCGCAGTCGGCAGGGATTAAATCCCAGCTAGGCCTTGCCAAATCGACTCTCGTGGTTAGCCATACCCGCGACATTTCAAAGGCCGATATGGTGCATAATAGCTATTGCCCGAAGATCGAGGTGAATCCGGAAACCTATGAAGTGCGCGCTGATGATGTGTTGCTAATTTGTGAGCCGGCAAAAGAGTTGCCAATGGCCCAGCGTTATTTCCTCTATTAGGAATTCACCCCAGAGCGAGCATAGGAGGCAAACAATGGATCAAGCGACCAGCCCTGCGCTGTTATA
>JAKMCZ010000105.1 GCA_022428185.1 Alphaproteobacteria bacterium
TGACCAAGCGGCGGCAATGGCGCGACGCCTTAAGCTAAATTCAAAGGGCGGCCTCGGAAGCGAGTGCCGCCTTTTTTTATTTAGTTACAGTTCTTTTTCTGCTTCAGATCGTGCAACACATTCATCCTTATCGCTCACACCCTGTCTAAGCAGTCTTTACTTAATCACAATGGTCGGGGGATTTTTTGCCCGGTCCTTAATCGCCTGATTGGCGCTGCGATGGGTGTCGAGTTTCAGCTCGACTTCAGTCGTCGCCGCATCGGTGCGCGCACTTTCGCGGGCCAATCCGGTTTTGGCGCTTTGAACCACGCCTTGCTTGTCAATCAACGCGCGTTGGCGTTCCAAATTATCCAGCGTGTCTTGGTCAGAGGCTTGAATAGCGGCAAGCCCGTGCAGCTTGCTTACTGTGCCGACCACGGTTTCCTGCCCGGGCAAGCAGTCATGGTTTGACTGGATGCGGGTTTCTTCAGATGCGGTTACTGTCACCAAAGCCAGGCCGATGGCATATTCGCATGGCAGCCCGACCTGCGCCGATTGCAACACGCGATTGCCTTCCTGATAAATTATCTGCACGCCATCAACCAGCTTGGTATCCCCCACACCCAACCGACCTGCATCGGCTCCCGCGGCTGCCCCCAAGACTGCGCCTTGCGCGCCGTGATTGTTTTTTTCGCCAATGGCAATACCTAAACCCGCACCCAGCAAAAGCCCAATGCCCTCAACAATTTCGCGGTTGCGTTTATTGCTGACCTCGACTTTGGCCGGTTGAATGGTGATGATGGAGACGGTTTTGACTTCTTGGCGCTGGTTCACTTGGCCGGCCGTAAAGGTGTTGGCTTTGTGGGGCGCCCCCGGATCAACACAGGCCGATAGCACCATTAAGGATGTGGCAAGCATAGATGAAATAATATGAGCGGGCTTCATGGCAGTCTCCGTTTTTATTATTGTTAAAAAGCTAAGAAGTAGAGCGGGGCGGGGCAAGCATCTTAAAATTGAATAATCACTTCGATTTAAGATATCTACTTTCATTCTGCCGAGACGATCAGTAAGGCAAGCGCCAGAAATAGTCCGGCCATAATGATACGTGACAGTGTTGTTTCGCTCACGGGTCGCACCCTTCTTATGCTTCTTCTTTTTCCACGCCCAGACACTGGTGCCGGGCCGTGTCTAAATCCAACCAGAAGGTGAAAATCCCCGCCGTTTCCCACGAAGGGTATTGTATCGGGCGAGCGACCCGACAGGTCGCTCTGGTTGGTTTAGACGCGCTGACATTAGATAAAGGTCAGGCGCGCCGCAATGCCGATAAACTCAGATATCTCTTTCAATTTCAGTTATTTACTTGCCCTTCAAAAATTAACATATCCGTTAACCTTTGTTTAACCGAGGCGCGTTTAATTTATCCGCAATAAGAAGGCGAAAAGCCCTTTGATTGTTTTGTATCTGTTGTTAGGGTGCTTTCACCCAACAACAAAAAGAAAGGGTAACACTATGAACCGTTCAAAAACCTCTTTGCTTGTGGCCAGCGCATTGGCTGTCGCCGTAGGCACGATGGCGTCAACTACACCGTCAGAAGCCGCGTCGCGCGAAAAATGCTACGGCGTTTCTAAGGCAGGCAAAAATGATTGTGCTGCTGGTGCCGGCACAACATGCGCTGGCACGTCAAAAGTGGATTATCAGGGTAATGCTTGGAAGTTCACCAAAGTGGGCAAGTGCGAGAAAATCAGTCTGCCGGACCAAGCTGATGGCATGCGCCGTCATGGTTCGTTGGAAGAGCTGAAACGCGATCCTGCTTAAGTATAGGACAGGATTTAGTTATGCGTGCCCTGCCGAAAACGGTCGGTGTCGGCTTTAAGCCGCAACACTTTGCCGATGTGATGGATAGTGTGAGTGATGAGCAGACTGCTGATAGCAGTTCGCTCGGCTTTCTAGAAGTTCATGCCGAAAATTACATGGTGCAAGGCGGTGCCATGCGGGCGCAATTGGCGGTGCTGAAACAGCATTTGCCGATTAGCCTGCATGGGGTCGGCCTGTCGCTCGGCGGGGCAAACAAGCCCGATGCCGCCCATCTGGCGCGGCTACGGGCATTGATTGAGTGGGTCGAACCGGCTCAATTTTCTGAGCATTTGGCATGGTCGGGTGCGCCCGGCATGTTTGCCAATGATTTACTGCCGCTATCTTATGACCAAGCAACGTTGGCGCGGGTTGTTGCCCATGTCGATATGGTGCAGCAGGCTTTGGGGCAGCGTATACTCATTGAAAACCCGTCCTCCTATTTGGCGGTCGGTGACAACAGCGCAGCGGCGGAAACCGATTTCCTCTCTGCGCTGGTGCAAGAGAGCGGCTGCGGGCTGCTGCTCGACGTCAATAATGTTTATGTCTCGTGCCGAAATCTCAGTTGGAACAGCGCCGATTATATGCGCGGCCTGCCGCTTAATGCGGTGGGCGAGGTGCATCTCGCCGGTCATGCTGAAGAGCCCGACCCGCAAGGCGGCTCGGTGTTGATTGATAATCACGGCGCACCGGTATCGGGCGCGGTATGGGCGCTTTACGCCGCGCTGATTAGGAAAACCGGCCCCGTGCCGACATTGGTTGAATGGGATACGCATGTGCCGCAATGGGCGGTGCTGCGCAGTGAGTGCACGAAGGCGGCGGCAATTCTGGCGCGCGTCTCAGAAGCTACCAAAGCCGCACAATCAAGCAAAACGGCGGCGGCGGAATGAATGAGCGTGAGCAGAAAGCGTTCATCGCCGCACTTATGAATGCCGACCGGCCCGTGCCTGCTGGTTTGGCGCATCCGCACGGTGGCAAACCCGCTGACCGTATGGC
>JAKMCZ010000131.1 GCA_022428185.1 Alphaproteobacteria bacterium
CTGGACGCTGAAAATGTGCGCGGCGAGAAAATCAAAGTCTTGCGCGCGCTGAAAGGTTTTGAGGCCGAGAATATTGGCGAGCAAACAGTGCGTGCGCAATATAATGCCGGTCATGTCGATGAAAACCGCGTGCCCGGTTATTTGGACGCCCTGCCCGATAATTTGAAAAACAGCCGCACCGAAACCTATGCGGCCATCAAAACCGAGATTGCGAATTGGCGGTGGGCCGGCGTGCCGTTTTATTTGCGTACCGGCAAGCGCATGGCCGAGCGACGCTCCGAAATCGTTATCCAGTTTAAATCGACGCCGCATAATTTGTTTGGCGAGGGTGGCAATCAACCAAACCGCTTGGTGCTGCGCCTGCAACCCGATGAGGGCATGCAGCTTTATATGCAAGTAAAAGAGCCCGGCCCCGGCCATATGAGCCTGCGCTCGATACCGCTCGATTTGTCATATGCCCGTAGTTTTTCTGCGGTCAAATATCCCGACGCTTATGAGCGTCTGCTGATGGATGTGGTGCGCGGTAATTTGGCTTTGTTTATGGGGCAAGAAGAAGTGAGGGCGGCTTGGGCATGGACCGATGACTTGCTGTCAGCCTGGGATAAAGCCGGTCAGAAATTGGAATATTACGCTGCCGGTACGGACGGCCCTTTACAGGCGTCTCTTTTACTCGACCGCGACGGGCGCGCTTGGTGGGACAGCACAGGGGTCGCAGCTGAATGACCTTTGACGCTCAAAACATCACCCTGTTCCAAACCAATCACGCCATGACGGCGGCATTGGTGGCAGATGCGTGCGCCGTGCTGTCAGCAGCCGGCCCTTGCAGCCTGCTTTTGTCAGGCGGCTCTTCGCCATGCGATTTCTATACTGCTTTGGGGCAGGAAGATATGAACTGGAGCGACATTCATATTGCCCTGGTTGATGAGCGTTGGGTTGATGAAGATGATAACGGTTCCAATGCCGCTTTGGTGAAACGCAGCCTCATGGCGGGTCATGCGGCACAAGCCAAATTTTCGCCGATGAAAAATGCCGCGCTGACGCCGCATCAAGGCGAGGCCGAGCTTGACCGACAATATCGCCTTTTGCCAACACCGGCGCTCAGTGTTTTGGGCATGGGCCCCGACAAGCATACCGCGTCATGGTTTAGTGACGCGGCGGAATATGAGATTGTCAGCCGCGCCGATGCGCCGCTTCTGGTCGGTGGCCTCACCGCGCCGCAAACGCCGGTCACCGGCGCTTATTTGCAGCGCATGACGATTACTGGCAATATGCTGGCGATGAGCCGCAAAGCCTATCTCATTATTAAAGGCGATAACAAAATTGACCTGCTGCGTGATTGTCTTGCGTCCCCCGCCAATGCCAGTCCAATCGGCCGCGCTGCTGCCATATTGGGACAGCGTTTGCAGATTTTTGCTTTGCAGGGAGAAGGCTGATGCACGCCGAACTTGACCGAATCACACATCGTATTGCCGCGCGCTCTGCCGCCACACGCCAGCAATATCTAGATGATGTCGCCGCTGCCCAAGGCGCACCGAAAGGCCGCGACAGCCTATCAGCAGGTAACAAGGCGCATGCTTTTGCCGCATGTCCGGTGCATGACAAGAAATCCATGCTGGGCGGCGAATGGCCGAACATCGCCATTATCAGCGCCTATAATGACATGTTGTCGGCGCACCAGCCCTACCATCGCTACCCCGATATTATTCGCGAGGCCGCGCGCGGCTGTAATGCCACAGCACAATTTGCCGGTGGTGTGCCCGCCATGTGTGACGGGGTGACGCAAGGCCAGCCCGGCATGGAGCTGTCTTTATTTTCGCGCGACGTTATCGCCATGAGCACAGCCATTGCCCTATCGCATAATAGTTTTGATGCGGCGCTCTATCTGGGTATTTGCGACAAAATCGTTCCGGGCCTGCTTATCGGTGCTTTGCAATTCGGTCACTTACCGGCAATTTTTGTGCCATCCGGCCCAATGGCATCCGGTCTTCCCAATAGCGAGAAAGCGCGCATTCGACAGCTCTATGCCGAGGGCAAAGCCAGCCGCGAGACACTGTTGCAGGCCGAGTGCGACAGCTATCACAGCGCCGGCACATGCACATTTTACGGCACCGCCAATTCCAACCAAATGCTGATGGAATTTATGGGTTTGCATATGCCCGGCGCAGCTTTCATTCCGCCCGATACGCCCTTACGCGACGCCCTGACCATGGCCGCGACCCATCGCGCGGCGGCCATTTCGTCATATGGCGATGAGGCCACGGCACTCGCCGACATCATTGACGAGAAAGCCATTGTTAACGCCATGGTCGGCCTGTTGGCGACCGGCGGGTCAACCAATCACACGCTGCATTTACCCGCTATTGCCCGCGCTGCTGGTGTTTTAATCGACTGGCAAGATTTCGACGATTTGTCAAAAATCGTACCCTTGCTGACGCGCATTTATCCAAACGGCCAAGCAGACGTAAACCATTTTCATGCTGCCGGTGGCATTGGCTATGTGATTGGCACGCTGTTGGATAACGGCCTTTTGCACGATGATGTGCGCACAGTGTTCGGGCACGGCCTCAGCGCTTACCGCCAAGAACCGGTGCTGGAAGACGGCCAGATTGTCTGGCGCGACGGGGCGGCACAAAGCGGCGATACTGACATTCTCGCAGATTGTGCCACGCCGTTTGATACAGAAGGCGGTATTCGCTTGGTTGACGGCAATTTGGGCCGCGCCATTATCAAAGTCTCGGCCGTGCAGCATGACCAGCGGGTGATTGAAGCGCCGGCGCGCATTTTTCACGACCAAAACGCCGTGCAGGAGGCCTTTGAAGCCGGCCAGCTAGACGGCGATGCGATTATTGTTCTGCGCTTTCAAGGTCCGGCAGCCAATGGCATGCCGGAATTGCACAAGCTGACACCGGCATTATCGGTGTTGCAAGAT
>JAKMCZ010000101.1 GCA_022428185.1 Alphaproteobacteria bacterium
TTTCATCAATCAGGCTGCGTGGCAGCGTCGGCCACGTGTCGAGCATTAGGTGATTGTCGCGCTTGGCTGTCTTTGCCCAAACCTCTTCGGTAACAAACGGCATGAACGGGTGCAGCAATCTCAGCGCTTGCTCCATCGCCCATTTGGTCGCCGCCTGCATTTCCGTGCGCGCTGCCGTGTTGTCCGCGTCCTGCAAAGCAGGCTTGGCAAGCTCGACATACCAGTCGCAAAAGCTGTTCCAAATAAATTGATAAACACCATTCGCGGCATCGTTAAAGCGATAGGCTTCCAGCGCATCGGTAACGCTATCTTGCGCTCGCACAACCTCGCCGACCAGCCATTGGGTGAGCGGCAAAGAGGCTTTGGCCGGGTCAAAGTCACCGGCCTCGAAGCAGCCATTCATGTCGCAAAAGCGTGCCGCATTCCAAAGCTTGGTGGCAAAGTTGCGATAGCCCTCAACCCGGCTCTCAGCCAGTTTGATGTCGCGCCCCATCGCCGCCATCGACGACAGGGTAAAGCGCAGCGCATCGGCACCATATTTGTCCATCAGGTCGAGTGGGTCAACCACATTGCCCTTTGACTTCGACATTTTCGCGCCTTTTTCATCGCGCACCAGTGCATGCACATAGACGGTGTGAAACGGCACTTCTTGTTTGAAATGCAAGCCGCTCATCATCATGCGCGCGACCCAGAAAAAGATAATGTCGAAACCTGTAATCAACACATCGGTTTTATAATGTCGCGCCAGTTCGGGCGTTTCATCGGGCCAGCCAAGTGTCGAGAACGGCCATAGCGCTGATGAAAACCATGTATCCAACACGTCTTCATCGCGCGTCAGTTTCAGCTTTCCTACAAACAATTGGTAGTTAGCTTCATCTTCGCCATACTTTTCCTCTATTGCTTGAAGGGCTTGCTTTCTTGCCTCTTCTTCGCTTTCAGCGACAAACACATTGCCATCGGCATCATACCAAGCAGGAATTTGATGCCCCCACCAAAGCTGACGTGAGATGCACCAGGGCTGGATATTGTTCATCCACTCGAAATAGGTCTTGTCCCAATTCGGCGGCACGAATTTGGTGTCACCGTTTTTCACTGCTGCAATGGCAGGCTGAGCCATTGTCTTGGCGTCGACATACCATTGGTCGGTGAGCCACGGCTCAATCACCTGATTGGAGCGGTCGCCATAGGGAACCATATGCGTATCGGCTTCGATTTTATCGACCAGCCCCATCGCTTCCAGCGTCGCAACAATTTTTTCTCGCGCCTCATAGCGGTCAAGGCCATGCCAATCATCTTTGCCTGCCATATCGGCGAAAGCCTCGTCAGACAAATCAATCGCCGCGTGTTGGTCGAGCATGTTGATCGCGGCCAGTCCGCAGCGTTTGCCGACTTCGAAATCATTAAAGTCATGCGCCGGCGTTATCTTCACTGCGCCCGAGCCTTTTTCAGGGTCGGCATATTCATCAGCGACAATTGGGATAAGTCGTCCGACAATCGGCAGCACAACATTTTTACCAATTAAATCTTTATAGCGCTCATCGTCAGGATGCACGGCAACGCCGGTATCACCCAGCATGGTTTCGGGCCGCGTGGTGGCGACGGTGATATATCCCACCTCAACAGAGAGAGGGCCGTCTTCCAGCGGATAATTAAAATGCCAGAGATGGCTATTGGTTTCGCGCTGCTCAACTTCCAAATCAGAAACCGCAGTCAGCAGACCGGGGTCCCAATTGACCAATCGCTTATCTTTGTAAATCAGCCCCTGCTCAAACAGCGTTACAAAGACTTTCAACACCGCTTGCGACAAGCCTTCATCCATGGTGAAGCGTTCGCGGCTCCAATCACATGACGCACCGAGACGGCGTAATTGAGTGGTGATGGTCGAGCCGCTTTCTTCTTTCCACTGCCAGACGCGTCCGAGAAATTTCTCACGTCCCATCTCGCGGCGGCTTTCATTGCCCTGCTCGGCCAGTTGGCGCTCAACCACCATTTGGGTGGCAATGCCCGCATGGTCGGTTCCCGGCTGCCAAAGCACATCGCGCCCGCGCATGCGCTCGAAGCGGCACAAAATATCCTGCAATGTATTATTCAGCGCATGACCCATATGCAGACTGCCGGTCACATTGGGCGGCGGAATGACGATTGTATAAGGCTCCGCCTCCGGCTTCTGACCGGCTTTGAAGCACCCTTCATCTTCCCACGCCTCATAGAGGCGGGTTTCAATCGCTGTCGGGTCGAAGGTTTTGTCGAGTTTTCCGGTATCAGACATCATCAATCACGTGCATATAACTGCTCGTGAGTTACACCAAGCCGGTGTTTTCATCAAGTCGGCTCGACCTCATTAATGCGTTCGACTTCCGGCGTTTCAGTTCGCGCAACCGCCATGTGCACCAGTCCCTGCAATTCTTCGCGCATCAGCCGCTCAACCAATGGTGGCAGATTACGCTCCAGCCAGTCTTGCAAAAGCGGGTCAAGCTTTTCCAAAATCAGCGCCTCCAGCAAGGTTGGCGGCTTTTCCTCGCCGCCGGTTAGCCGGTCGAGTGCTGCAAAAATCCGGTCACGCGCTTGCTTTGAAAACGTGCCCGTGCCCGGCTCTCCGGTCAGCACTTCTTCATCAGATGCCATAATCCGTCGAATGGCCCCGATAATTTCATCGGTATTGTCGCCTTCTGCGAGCGTTGCTTCGTCCATAACTGTCTCCGTTTCAAAAAACGCCAACAGCCCATTTGGGCACGCAACTCAACTATTTGGTTTCGGAAATATCCGCTGCTTTGATACGCAAACGCTTGGCCGTCAATCGGCCTGTCGTCGCGACCAAATTATACGCCGCGACATATTGATTTCGTTCTGCTTGCACCAACGCAACACGCGCGTCGAGCAATAATTGTTCAGCATTCAAAACATCAAGATTGGTGCGCGTGCCCAGCGTGTTTTCTTGTTTCACCCCGTCCAACGCCAGTTCAGAGGCTTTGATTTGCTCTTGCGTCGCGCTAATCGCCGATTTGGTCGCCTGCATATTGTTCCACGCCACAATCACCTGCCGCTCGACTGAGTTCGATGCAATATGAACGTTTTGCTTCAGCGCATCACTGACATCTTGCGAGGCTAAAATGGCCGCAATCGATTTGCCACCCAAAAATAAAGGCACGGTCAAAGTCATTTCAACCGATGTGGTTTCGGCCTCAGACCCTGCCAATGCCGCTGTCGGGTCTTCGGTTTTGCTATAAGTGCCGGTGACATTGACCTGCGGCAACACACTGCCGACTGTGCTGTAGCTGGTGTATTTGCCGCTTTTCGACATTTCCTGCGCGTTTTTCAAATCAGGGTTTTCGCGGCGCGCCATTTGAATGGCTTTTTCAAGTGACCGCGGCAGACGCGGTAATTTAACCGGCTTTTCAAGTGCCGCCGCTTCAATGCCGACCAATTCACGATACACCGCTTCTGCGCTGCGCAACGCCGCCTCTGCTGCCAGCTTGGCTGACTTTGCGCCAGCAACGGCAGCACGCGATTGCGCCACATCTGTGCGCGTCACCACGCCAACCGAAAAGCGGTCTTGAACCGCTTCCAATTGCTTCTCTAATACGGTGAGATTTTTGTCGCGCAAATCGAGCACCGACCGCGCCTGAATGACATCAAGATGTGCCGAGATAGATCCAAGAAAAATCTGTTGTTCAGTGCTTTTCAGCTTGGCCTTTTCGGCCTCCACTTCGGCCCGCTTGCTGCGAAATGCGTTCATGTTTTTACCACTGGCGAAAAGCTGTTGCGTCACGCGCAGGCCATAGCTGTCGCTATCAGTGTCGCCACTAAGCGCGGCGTTATACTCACCGGTGCGGTAATTGGTGATTTCAGTATCGTTGCGGGTTTCCGACATAAATGCCGACACTTGCGGCAGCATATCGGACAAAGTGACATACTGCTCTTTGTAACGCGCATCATAGGTCGAACTGGCCGCTGCCAAAGACGGATTACGCGCCAAAACCTGGGATAAGGTGTCTTCCAGCGACACGGCAAATGCGTTGACCGACAAGGCGGTGAAAAGCGATAGGCTCGCCAGGGTTGTTTTTATTGTTCTCATCTACTCAATCCCGACTGATTCTGATTTGCGCATCAAGTCGTGTCTAAAACTCGAAAACCGGATCCGGGTCAAAACCCGTCAAATCCGGTGCCACATTATCAAACGCAATCTGGCTCGACATTCTGTCACCAATACGACGATAAATAATCGCTTTTGCCGTTCCGTCAAATTTTTGCATGCACACAAGTCGTCCGTTCTCGATTAATTGCTCAAGCAATTTTTCAGGCGTGACAGACAAACATCCATTGATGAAGATAACGTCAAACGGCCCCTGCTTGGCTTGCCCATCCGTTAGTGCGCCGCATACTGACACCGCATTATCAATGCCCAAATCCTGCCAAATGCTGCCCGCTTTCTCACAAAACGCTTCATCATCTTCAAGCGCAATGACCGTCGACGCCAATCCGGCCAATACGGCGGTGGAATAGCCTGTGCCGCCGGCAATATCCAGCACCACATCATCGGGCTGCACCTCAGCCAATTCGATGAGCAATGCCAATGCTGTCGGCGTTAACATGGTGCGCGTTGCCTCACCGGCGACGCATTGCAGCTCCATATCGGCATATGCCAAATCATGCGATGTGCCGCTTATAAAAGCCTCGCGCGGGATTGCGTTCATGTTTTTGGTCAAACGGTAATCACGAACACCGCCCGGTTTAAGCTGACATTCAACCATATTGAAACGGTTCTCGACCGTTGAAACTTCATTCATTTGGGTGGCAGCCATGACTTATCCTATAGCAGCGAATTGCTTGCCCCTATATAAGGCGCGCCGCCATTTTTGACAATAAAAACAGGTTGCGCTGACGGTCAGGCCATTTATAAACGGGCAACCTAGTTGATTGTCACTTTGCTTTTGCCTCGGCAATCGACAACGGCCACGTGGCGGAGTGGTTACGCAGCGGCCTGCAAAGCCGTGTACCCCGGTTCGATTCCGGGCGTGGCCTCCAGACTTTGAAATGCTGGTGGTTTTTCATCTTGGCGCATGCGTCAAGCTCTGTTATATCGGCAGTCTGAAAAGAGTAATCCTCGGTAGCTCAGTGGTAGAGCAGTTGGCTGTTAACCAATTGGTCGCTGGTTCGAATCCGGCCCGAGGAGCCACTCTCTCTCCCTTCTCAAATCTTCAGTTTTAGGGTTCTCACCCGCCCTTCTTATGTTAGCCTTGCAGCACATAAATGGGGGAAACATGATTGATTTTGAAATTCCGGAAGAAACAAAAATTGTTCGCGCCAAAGTGCGCAAGTTTGTTCACGAGGTCTGCATTCCTGCGGAAAAAGATTTAACCGTCGATAGCTTTCCTGCAATTTTGACTGATTTGCGAAAGCAAGCGCGCGCCGAGGGCTTATGGTGCCCATTCTTCCCTACCGAATGGGGTGGCATGGGACTGAAGCCGCTAGCCAATGCGCTGGTGCAAATGGAATTGGGCGAAGCGATTTTAGGCGCGCTGTCACTCAACACGCAAGGACCTGATGATGCGACCATGATGACGCTGCTGCATCACGGCACTGAGCATCAACATGAGAAATTCCTCAAGCCATTGGTCAATGGCGAAAAACGGGTTTGCTATGCGATGACCGAAAAAGGTGGCGGTGCTGATGCTACCGGCATGAAGACAAGCGCCGTTGAAGATGGCGACAATTATATTCTGAATGGCGACAAATGGTATATTTCCTCTGCCAATGTTGCCGACATTGCCGTGGTGATGGCCAAGACCGACCCCGACGCACCGCGTCACCAGCAATTCTCGACCTTCGTCGTCGAACTGCCCAATCCAGGGTTTAATATTTTGCGCAATATCGACACCATGCACCGCCATTCGCCGCTCGGCGAAGCACTGGGCGCGGCACATTGCGAGATTGAGATTAAAGATTTGGTCGTGCCGAAAGAAAACCTGCTGGGTGGACGCGGACAAGGCTTCAATATGGGGCAACACCGCCTCGGCTATGGACGCCTGCGCCACGGCATGCACAATGTCGCCAAAGCGCAGCGCGCGCTTGATATGGCGGCCAAACATGCGCTCGAGCGCGAAACCTTCGGCAAAAAGCTGTCTGACCGCCAGAGCGTTCAGTTCATGCTGGCTGATTGTGCGGCAGAAATTTACAAAGCCCGCCTCATGCTTATGCACATTGCTTATAAGGCCGAAAACGGCAAGGACATGACGCAAGAAAACTCGATCGCCAAAATCTTCCTCGCCAATATGGTGCAGCAAGTTGTCGATACCTCGCTGCAGTTACACGGCTCACTGGGTTATTCACGCGACACGCCATTGGCTGATTGGTACACATCCATTCGCAGCCAAAGATTGGTCGATGGGCCGGACGAAGTGCATCGCTGGAAAATAGGCAAGAATGTTTTACGCGCTTATGAGCGCGACGGAACAACGGCGATGGCTGCCGGGGGTGACTTGCTTTAAGCGCCTATCGGTTGCCTTCTGGTTAACGTGACAGATGAAATTAAAATTGCATTGCGCGTTCCGCGCACTGGCAAATAATTTGAAACGTGCTTAAGGTTATTTTGACCGTGAGTATAGGAGTACGATGTGTCAAAGCACATCATTGTGTGGTTCCGTCAGGATTTACGCTTAAACGATAATCCGGCGCTGGAAAGCGCCTTGAGTGGCGATGCCACTATTATTCCCGTTTTCATTGATGATGAGGATTGCGGCCGCCAAGCCGGTGCCATGGGGCAATGGTGGCGCGATATTTCTCTTGCCCGCCTGCACGAGGCACTGGTCGCACGCGGCAGCAAGCTGATTTATCGCCGAGGCAAAACCGAAGATGTCTTGCCTGCGTTGATTGAAGAAGTCGGTGCTTCGGGCGTCTATTGGAATCGACAATATGAAGCCGATATCGTGACCCGCGATACCGCCCTCAAAGCGCGCCTGAAAAATAGGGGGCTAGACGCTGAGAGCTTTAATGGCAGTCTGCTGTTTGAGCCGTGGGAAGTGACATCGAAATCAACCGGCGGGCCGTTTAAGGTATTCACGCCGTTTTGGCGCGCCTGTCGGGTGCTTGGTATAAAGCGCGCTTTATCTGATGCGCCGCCGCGCATTGCTGCGCCTGAAAGCTGGCCGCATAGCGACCCACTGCCGCAAGCCACTGCCCTGCCCCATATGGACCGCATGGACGATTGGCAACCGGGTGAAGACGGCGCACTTGCCGCATTGGATTTATTTTTGACACAAAACATATCGGGCTATGCCGAGCGCCGAAACATGCCCGCCGAACCGGCCACCTCGCGCCTCAGCCCGCATTTGCGATGGGGTGAAATCAGTCCGGCGCGCATTGTGGCCGAAACCCAAGCGGCTGACATTCAAACCTATGATGGCGACAAGTTTTTGTCAGAACTGGGCTGGCGCGAGTTTTCCTATCAATTGCTCTACCACAATCCCGATTTGCCTGAGACGTGCTTGCAGGAAAAGTTTGAAGCTTTCCCGTGGCGCAATAATGAAGATGAGCTCGAGGCTTGGAAACGCGGTGAAACCGGATATCCGATTGTTGATGCGGGCATGCGCGAATTACGCCGCACCGGCTATATGCACAATCGCGTGCGCATGGTCGCGGCGTCATTTCTTATCAAACATTTGCTGATTGACTGGCGCGAAGGCGAAAAATGGTTTTGGCAATGTCTGGTCGATGCCGACCCGGCTAATAATAGCGCAAGCTGGCAATGGGTAGCGGGCTGCGGTGCCGATGCTGCGCCCTATTTCCGCATTTTCAATCCGATTTTGCAGGGCCCGAAATTCGACGCTGACGGCATTTACACCAAAACCTATGTGCCTGAATTATCCGCCCTGTCAGGAAAAACGCTTTATGCCCCATGGACGGCAAAATCAGACTTGCTGGAGAGCGAACAAATATCGCTAGGCGACACTTACCCGAACCCGATTGTTAATCATGAAGCGGCCCGCGCGCGCGCCTTGGAGAGCTTCAAGTCCCTTTAGTTGCGTTAGGAGCATGGAATGAAAATAGCGATTATCGGCAGCGGCATATCCGGCAATGTCGCGGCGCATATATTGTCCAAATCGCATAGCGTCACCGTTTATGAAAAACGTGACCGCGCCGGAGGCCATAGCGCGACAAAAGACATTGACTATGACGGCAAGGGCGACCGGCTGAGCGTCGATACCGGCTTCATCGTTTACAATGAGTTGAATTACCCCGGGTTAATCGGCCTGTTCAAGGAATTGAAAGTCGACACTGAAGCCAGCGATATGAGCTTCGGCTTTTCAGCCAATGGCGGCGCGTTTGAATGGTCCGGTCAGTCTATCGCCGCCGTATTCGCGCAAAAGCGAAATTGGGTCAACCCACGCTTTTGGTTGATGCTGCGCGACATATTCAAATTCAATAAGCTCGCCGCACAACACCATGAAGCCGATGACCTCGGCGATGAAAGCTTGGGCGACTGGCTGGCGCGCTACCGCCTTAGCGGCATTTTCATCAATCGTTACTTGCTGCCTATGGGCGCGGCTATTTGGTCAACGCCGGCTGATGAAATTCTCAATTTTCCAGCCGCCAGTTTTTTACAATTCTTTTACAATCACCGACTGATAAACAAAGACCGCCCGCAATGGCGAACAGTGACCGGCGGCAGTCGTCAATATGTCGAGAAAATAACGGCGGGATTTAAAAACTGCCTGCGTTTATCCGCAGAGGTAACCACCGTAAAACGCCACGCTGATGGGGTTGATGTTACCGCCAATGGCGAGACCGAAACATACGACCACGTCATCATGGCGGCGCATAGCAACCAAAGCCTTGCCATGCTGACCGATGCCAGCCAGCAAGAGCAAGACATTCTCGGCGCTGTCCGCTATTTGCCCAATGATGTTTATCTGCACCGCGACACCGCTTTGATGCCGAAGCGGCAATCGGTTTGGTCGTCATGGAATTATGTCAGCCAAGACATTAATGGCCGCGATGCGGTGATGTCGGTTAGCTATTGGATGAACCGTCTGCAAAATATTGATAATGCCAAACCGGTTTTTGTCACACTCAATCCGGCCGCACCGCCAGCGGCAGAAAAAACCTTCGGGCATTATTCATACGACCATCCGCAATTTGATGCCGCCGCCATCAACGCGCAAAAACGCTTACCCGACATTCAAGGGGTCAATCGAACATGGTTTTGCGGCGCATGGTGCAGCTTTGGTTTTCACGAAGACGGCCTACAATCTGCGTTGACGGTGTGTAAAAAAAT
>JAKMCZ010000103.1 GCA_022428185.1 Alphaproteobacteria bacterium
CGCAAGCGCTGGTGCATGCCGAGGAATTGGCGTCAGGGTTTCCGCGTCGTCCATCGGCTTGGTTTTGGCGCGCCGCTGCGCTTGAAGCCAATCAGCGTGGGTTGGAAGCGGCGCGCGCCTTATCGGCTTTGGCACAGCGCACACCGGCTGACGATCCGGTCGGCATGGGCGCGCGGCTCGGTCTGGCCGCTATATTTATCGGCTTGGAGCGTGGCGATCAGGCTTGCGCCATGCGGCAGAAAATATTTTCAAGACCCGAGGCCGATAATCGTTGGCGCGATGCCACCAAAGCGTTTCCGTTGCTCGAAGATTGGCAAAAAACCACGACACGTCATTGCGGCTAACAAGACCGAGACTAATGGCGGAAATGGCGCATGCCGGTCAACACCATGGCCAGGCCCGCTTCATCGGCAGCGGCGATGACTTCGTCATCACGAATTGACCCGCCCGGTTGAATGATGGCGGTTGCGCCGGCTTCAGCGGCGCTTAACAGACCATCGGCAAAAGGGAAAAACGCATCTGAGGCGACCACTGAGCCATGCGCCAAAGGTTGCGCTGCGCCGCAAGCCTTCGCCGCATCGGCACTTTTGCGTGCCGCAATGCGCGAGCTGTCAAGACGGCTCATCTGACCCGCGCCAATGCCTGTGGTCGCTTGGTCTTTGACATAGACAATGGCGTTTGATTTCACATGTTTGGCGACCCGCCAGGCAAACAGTAAATCGTTCATTTCTGCGGTGCTTGGCTGGCGTTTGGTGACGCAGGTCAAATCATCGGCGCTGATGTGACCGCTATCGCGGTTTTGCACCAAATAGCCGCCCGCCACATTGCGCACCGACAGACCCGCTGCTTGCGGGTCGGGTAAGCCATCGGTCAGCAAAAGGCGCAGGTTTTTTTTCTTGGCAATAATTTCGCAAGCCGCTGCATCGGCATCGGGCGCAATAATGACTTCGGTGAAAATCGCGCTAATCGCTTCAGCCGTCGGCGCATCGAGCGGCTTGTTCATGGCGATAATGCCGCCAAAAGCCGATACCGGATCGCAGCGCAATGCTTTGGCAAAAGCGTCGGATAATGTATCGCCCAGCGCCACGCCGCACGGATTGGCATGCTTGATAATGGCGCAAGCCGATGCATCGCCGCCAAATTCGCTGACCAGTTCAAACGCCGCATCCGTGTCATTGATATTATTGTAAGATAAGTCCTTGCCCTGAATTTGCCGCGCCGTTGCCACCCCTTTGCGTGCGCCATCACCAATGTAAAATCCGGCTTGCTGATGCGGGTTTTCGCCATAGCGTAAGGATTGATTGAGCTTGCCGCCAAAGGCGCGATAGGCCGGCATATCGACCTCAAGCTGCGCCGCCATCCAATTGGAAATGGCGGCATCATAGGCCGCCGTGCGGGCATAGGCTTTTTGCGCCAAGCTTTGCCGTAGCGCGCGCGTTGTGCCGCCCTCACCCAGCGCGCTTAGCACCGCTTCATAATCATCGCCATCAACCAACACGGCGACATCTTCGTGATTTTTCGCCGCCGCACGGATCATGGCGGGCCCGCCAATATCAATGTTTTCAACACAGGCCGCATAATCGCCACCCGCCGTGACGGTTGCCTCAAACGGATATAGATTGACCACAAGCAAATCGATTTGCGCAATGCCATGCGCCGTCATCGCGGCGCGATGGTCGGGATTGTCCCGCACCGCCAGCAAGCCGCCATGCACCATCGGGTGCAAGGTCTTCACGCGACCGTCCATCATTTCGGGAAAGCCGGTCAACGCGGATACGTCTTTGACCGCCAAGCCGCTTTTCGCCAACAGGCTTGCCGTGCCGCCGGTCGATATCAGTTCGACGCCCAATGCCGCCAGCTTTTCAGCAAATTCGACAATGCCGTGCTTTTCGGAAACCGATATCAGGGCGCGGGTTACGGGTTTTACATCAGACATGAGAATTCCTTTTCGGGTCACTTGTTTTGGGTTGCCGGCCTTGGGTCATCTTCGGGTGCGGCGCACGGCTTGGCGTCCGGCATAACGCAACGCCCAGCGAATTAATGTGTCGCCATGCGCCAAGCGACCGGCAATCGCCAATTGCTGGCAGCGCTGCGGGATTCCGCTATGGCCCATATAGACGCTTTCTTCAATCGCGATGGCCGAAGTGGCATCGCTGGCGAGGCGAAATTGCCAACCATGTCCGGCCGGTGTCAGCAGCAACACCGCATCACCACTGCCTTGCAAATTGGCTTTGACTTGCGGGTGCAGATGAAAGCGCAAATGAAACCCCGCTCCTTCGCGCGGGCGATGGTTCATATCGGCCAACAGCAAATCTTCGCCCCGAATGTCTTCACCCGCCGCATCGACAAAAAATCGCCGATTATGGCGCACACCATGGGTCTCCAGAAATATCGCATGGCTCGTTTCCAACCAAATGCCGGTCTTGTCTTCAACCCGCCGACCGGTCACTTGCCAAGCCTCACCTTTTACGCGCGCGCCCAAACGCCGCGCCGCCAAGCCGTGGCGCAAAAACGGGTCGGTTACATCGCTGTCAAATGCCAGGGTTGAATGGGCGGCCAGCCCGCGCGCCGCCAATCGCCAATCGGCACCATGCACCAGATTGGGGCCACAATTGACAATCAGCCGGTCGCCGCCATGGCTCATTTCAAACGCCAAAGGCGCGGCATGGGCGGTAATGGAATGCGCGCCACGCGGTGCATCGCCGACATCTACCAGCACGCAACTATCGCCCGCATCAATGCGCTGATAGCCGCTTTTCTGGGCAAAACTAATGGGCTTGGCAGATTTTTTGCAGACCGCATCAAGCGCTGCAACATCGTTTTCCAACCCGCCGTGAAACACGCCGAGGCGACCATCTTTATGGCGCAGCATGGTCAATAGGGTTTGCATGCGCGCGCGTGCGGCGGCAATGGCCGGCGGCAATGCCACTTGGCGGCTTTTAAGCACTGCTTCCAGCGCCATTAAGTCGGCCAGCAACTCGGCCAGCAAAGCCGGGTTACGCGAGGCATGCCCGCCATCGGGCAATATTTGACGGCGTATTTCGCGGCTCAATAAATCCATACCACGGCGCAAAATCGCCCCCTGTTGGGGTAGGGCGCAAGCGGCCAAAGTCAGCCCCAAGGCGGCATGTAGCCGATCAACGCCGTCATTGCATTTCGGCGCCAATCGGTCGAGCCAGCGCGTTTGAGCTGAGAAACTGGCATGAATACGCGCCATTGCTTGCCCGTCAAAGCCGCTTTTGACCTCGGATAGGGCTTGCGTCCAGCGCATCAAACGCCGCCCGACCAATGCCGGTCGCATCGGCGCGCGGCGATGAATATAAGGTGCTATAGACCAGTGC